>JASJDB010000237.1 GCA_030065315.1 Xenococcaceae cyanobacterium MO_167.B52
AGTTGGCAACCCATTATCGTGCAAAATCCTGGAATGAGTTTGCCAACTTGGAAGAGTTTAGCAGGAATTGAAGAACAAAATAACACTCTAATACCGAATAAACAACCGATAGAAATTCCAGTTTCTAGTAATACTTCGAGACGAAAATTTCTCAAATACGGTGGTTTAATGTTAGGCGGGATGTCACTAGCAGCGTTTATTGCAACCAGACTAAAATCAACATCACAACTGGCTAAATTTGAGATTGAATTAGTTAAAAATATTCAAGTTGCTTCGGGTGCAGAAATATGGTCTTTAGCAATTGCCCCTAATGGAAAATGGATTGCTAGTGGCAAGAATACAGGTACTATTGAATTTTTTAATCGGCAAACTGGAGATATTGCCAAAATATTAGATAAGCATCAAAATGTAACTCGCGCGTTGATTTTTAATCCCCAAACTAATCAATTAATTTCGGGAGATGGCGATGGGAATATTAAAATTTGGAGTCGAGATAATAATAATTTAGAAATGCAATTACAGGGTCATTCTGGGAGTATTTGGGCGTTAGCTATTAGTCCCGATGGTAAAACTTTAGTTAGCAGTAGCCAAGATGAAAGCGTCAGAACCTGGAACTTAGAAACTGGCGAAAAAAATGCTATTATTTTCTCTCACGATACAGTGGTTTATGCCGTAGCATTTAGCCCCGATAATCAAGTATTTGCTAGTGCGGGGAAAGATCGAATTATTAAAGTCTGGGATGCTAAAAGTAGGACACTTCTTTTATCTCTTGAAGGACATCAAGATACAACTCGCGCGATCGCGATTAGCCCTGACGGAAAATATTTAGTTAGTGGTAGTTGGGATAAAACAATTAAGGTTTGGAAACTAAATACTGGAGAATTGGTAACAACTTTTACAGGTCATGAAAATCGCGTTGTAACTGTTGGTATTGCGAATGATTCTGATACTATTTTTAGTGGCTCGACTGATAATACAATTAAAGTCTGGAGTATTAGGAGTGATCAGTTAATAACTACCCTTTCTCAGCATGATAATTGGGTTTTAGCTTTAGCAACTAGCCAGCAAGAAAATCTATTAGTTAGTGGCGGAAAAGATAGCACGATTAAACTTTGGCAATATTGAATGAGTAATGAGTAATGAGTAATGAGTAAGAAGTAATGAGTAAGAAGTAATGAGTAATGAGTAATGAGCGATCAATTTTTACTGTTTAGCTTTTAGTTTATTTATAGAACTGACTAATATTCTAATTATTCTATCGTTTTCTTCTATCAGATTTTTAAATCTTGATTCTGGCGCAATATCAGACTTAATCATTATCTTAATCCAGTAAAGACTTTCATTGGCTTCTTTTAAAGCGATAGAATACTTGTTGATAAAATCTTTATTTGATTGTGCGTATTTAGCTTCTGAGCAATTTGCTCCAATTGATGTACCACTTCTCAAAAATTGTTTTGATAAAACTTTTCCTGCATCATCAAAATGCCTTTTATTTAACTCTACATATGCTTTGATAACTCTAATTGCAAAATTTTCTGTTCGTTCCTGAATACTTATGCTTGTATCCTGATTAGTCATGAAAAAACGAGCTTATTCTTAATTTATAAATTGATGCCTATCTTTATAATATAACTTCTTACTCCTTACTCCTTACTTCTTACTTCTTATTTGTTTTCCCAAATTCTTAACTTATTATCATTAGCAGCACTCCCACTAATAATAACGCGATCGCTTTTGGCAAAGATAACTGAATTTATTCCCGCATTACTTGCTGATAAAGTACGAATAACCTCACCTTTATTGATATCCCATAACTTAATAGTTTTATCTTCAGCAGCACTAACTAAAATTGTTCCGTCGGAGCTAAAATTTACAGAATTAATATATTGAGAATGATCGGATAAAGTATTAATTAAGTTTCCCGTTTCTACATCCCATAATTTAATAGTTTTATCCACACTTCCAGTAGCAATAATTCCCCCCTTATTAAAGGGGGGTGCAGGGGGGATCGGACTAAAAGCAACAGTTCGGATATTATCTTCATGTCCTACGAAAGAATTAATTAATTCTCCAGTTTTTAAATTCCATAATTTGATAGTTTTATCTTTACTAACACTAGCTATTATCTTATCATCGGGACTAACTGCGATCGCGAATACTCCTCCTTCGTGTCCCTTCAAAGTTCTAACTAAGTCTCCAGTTTCCGCATCCCAAATTTTAATATCATTAGCCCAATCGCTGTTAACTATTTTTTTTCCATCAGAAGTATAAGTTAAAGACCTTACGGCTTTTTCACTAGCATTAATTGTACGAATATTTTTCCCAGTCTCTACTTGCCATATTTTAATAATTCCCTCTTTACTACTACTAGCTAATCGTTCTCCATCGGGACTAAAACTAACAGATAAAACACCTTTAGTATGTCCCGTCAAAGTGCTAACTAATTTACCCGTTTCAGAATTCCAAAGCTTAATAGTATTATCTTCACTAGCAGTTGCAATTAAGTTTTGCTGGGGATTTATAGCTACCGACCAAATAGCATCACTATGACCTACAAGAGTCTGAATATCAATATTATTCCAAGCTGGTTTTTCAATACTATTTTTAGCGATTGCAGAGTTGCCAGATTGTTTGATTTCTGGTTGGGTTACTCGTTCATTTTTGAGTTCGGAGCAAGCAAATATAATAGTAGATAAAACAATAAAACTGGTAATTTTCAAAAGTTTTTGGTAAAAATTAATTTTCATTGCGATCGCTGTGTATTCGATTATTCTTCAGAAATTTAATTTGGTTCACGATCGCATATTAAGCCAGAACTAATTCAAATCAATCTTTATTATATTATCTACTTGAGTGCAAGACTCAGCAGTAAAGCAATCTACCTGAGATAAGACGCTTGAATTAGTTGGTGAATTGAACCCGATTGCAATCGCAACTAAATAAAAGATAAAAGGTAAGATAGGTTTGAGAGTAATGTTTTTCATGTTCGATATTAAATCCGATTTTGAATTCTGTAATTAATACGGTTGTCGAAGTGAAATGGATCTGTTGATGTACAAAAAATTTTTTGGATCGATAAAAAAGTGACCTTTCCGAAGGAATGTGCGATCGCCTTTCTTAAAGAATAAAGCGATCGCTTGAAAAGTTATTTAGCTTTAAAAATCTTATACTTGTTGTGCAAGCTCGATATCGAGGTTAACATTAAAACCCTGCAAGTCTGCGAAGTTTTCTAGAGTTGCGAACTGCTGAGAACCAAAGGATAAAGCACCATTTGTCTGGTCGAAGGAGAATTCACTGAGATCGGTTGCGCCAAAGCTGTCTGCGATAATGCGAATTTTATCAACCCGTACTGTGAAGTCCTCGATAACATCAATGCCTGTCGATAGAGTATTGAAGACAAAGGTATCGTTCCCCAACCCACCGTTTAAAGTATCTGTGCCATCATCAGTTAGCACTAATGCGCGACCTGTCAGTGGATCTGTGCTACTGAAATCAAATCCTCCACCATCTAATATGTCGTTGCCAGTGCCTCCTACTAGGCTATCATCACCGCGTCCTCCTTGCAGAGTATCAAATCCATCATCTTGATATGTTAGGTCACCATCGGTTAGGGATCTTTCTCCAGTTTCAGGGTCTCTAAAAATACCACCATCACCGCTAAATCCTCCATTTAGAACGTCATTTCCTTCATTACCTTTGAGCAAATCATCACCGAATTCACCATCTATTATGTAGTCTCCAGCTCGATCTCCTTGTGCTGGAATGTTGAGCTTTTCGCCAAAAAGATGATCTCCTGCGAAAGTCCCGTTCACTCTAGCAATTCCACCAGGATTGACTGGTGAAAGTTGAGGTTTCTGGTTAAAGGTACTCAGCACTGTGCTAGAACCTTGTTGACTGCTCAAAAGATTTTTGATTTGAGCTTCAAATTGTGAGTCATTGAGACTGTCATATTCATTGGCAATAAAGACCAACTCCGATGCTTTGCCATCTTGAACTGCTTGAATCATTACGCCAGATTTGCCACCAAAATTTCTATTGACAATAGAATATCCTCCATCTAAACCTTTGAGAGTAGGCAAGATCAGGTTGTCCACTCCGATTTGGAAATCTTCAATGACCACTGTATCTCGGATTGTTTCTTCAATATCTACAAAATTTAAGCTATCGAAATCCTTCACCGCATCCTCAGCAGCATCTATTTGTGCTTGTATCTGATCCTGGTCGAAGAGATAGTTGGAAAGGGTTTGTCCCACTGCAACACCACCAGCAACGAGAGAACCCACAACAGGGATTGCACCGAATATACCGCCAGCCGTATCAAATGCTACGTTAGCCAAGTACCTTTCTAATTCAATATCTGGGTCTGGCAGGGTAATTTCATTGATGAATTCTGCCAACTGCTGATTATTGAAGTCTAATGTCAGTCCTTCTTTGCCCTCAATATCTATAACAAAGTTGGTTGCATCAGCTTTCCCTCCAGAGATAAAGGTCGTTGCTTTTTCTTCACTTACGCCAGCAACAGTCTCAACGGTGTTTCTTTGACTATTTCCTGCGAATCTTGCTCCACCAAATGCTAAGAGGGAAATATTAGTTAGGGTATCAGTTCCTTCATTCCCATCCTCTAAATTCGTGTCGGTTACACCAATAATGTTGTCGTCATCATCGAAAATGATATCAAAACCACTTACGTCTCCCTCATAAGCAGCAACATTCAAACCACTGCCACCATCGAGAGTGTCGTTACCGCGACTTCCAATCAGAATATCATTGCCATTACCGCCATTGAGAATGTCTTTGTCATTATTCCCCTCTAGGATATCATCACCATCACCGCCATTAAGGTTATTACGCCCAGAACCTCCGATCAAACTATCATTACCATCACCGCCAAAGAGAGTATCACGACCAATACCACCATTAAGGGTATCATCACCATCTCCTCCATCTAGAGAATCATCACCACTTCCACCTTCTAGGATGTCGGTGTTTCTCCCACCGAGCAGAGTATCATTACCATCATCACCGCTAAGAATATCCTTTCTATTACCACCAGTAAGGAAGTCATCACCCTCACCCCCTTCTAGGGTGTCATTACCAATAGAACCAATAAGACTATCATTGCCTTTCCCTCCAAGAAGAAAATTATTACCTCTATTACCATTAAGGGTATCGTTCCCATCTCCTCCATCTAGAGAATCATTACCATTTCCTCCATTAATGGAATCATTACCGCTTAGTCCTTGAATACTATCGTTTTTAACACCGCCATTGATGAGGTCGTTACCCGAAGTACCCAATATATTAAAACCTATATTAGAAAATATCTGAGCGGTATCAATATTGTCATCATCTAAACTATTTTGTTCTTGACGCAGGATTTCGTTGAAACCATCACCATTAAAATCACCTGCATGTAAATTGGTGAGACCGTTGCTGATATCGAAACCTTCAAGGCTACGACCTAATGAGGCTCGGCTAAAACCGCCGTTGCCATTAGACAAAAAGACGTTTGTATTCGCTGTTCTGGCACCACCAAAACCCCTTGTTCTGGAGCTTTGAACTATGACATCATCTAACCCATCTCCATTAAAATCCCCAATGTCGCTTATGGTATTGTTGAAATCGGGAGGCAAAATGCTACCAAAAACAGATGATAAACCTGTTTGGCTAAAGCTACCATCACTATTAGAAAAGAATATGCGATCGCTAATACCAGAATCGCGCTTTCCTTGACGGATAAAATCATCTCGACCATCCCCGTTAAAGTCCCCAACGTGTAAATCGGTTAGGTCTCCTTTGATGGCAAAACTTTCTGGTAAAGTGACTCTGTTACTGGTACGAAAGTTACCATTACTATCGGCAAAAAGGATATCCGCAGTTCTAGAATTATCATCATCTAAACGACCCTTTTCTTGACGCAAGATATCATCTCGACCATCCCCGTTAAAATCTCCAATATGTAGATTGGTTTCGTCTCCTTTGAGTGAAAAGCGTTCTTGTAAATTAACTCTGTTACGGCTAAAAAATTTACCATTACTATCGGCAAAAAGGATTTGGGCAGTGTTGCTGTTATTATCATCTAAACTACCCTTTTCTTGACGCAAGATATCATCTCGACCATCCCCATTAAAATCTCCAACGTGTAGATTGGTTTCGTCCCCTTTGAGTGAAAAGTCTTCTCTTAAATTGACTCTGTTCCTGACAAAAAATTTACCATTACTATCGGCAAAAAGGATCTGCGCAGTGCTTCTGTTGTCATTATCTAGACGACCCTTTTCTTGACGCAAGATATCATCTCGACCATCCCCATTAAAATCTGCAATATGTAAATTGGTTTCGTCTCCTTTGAGTGAAAAGCCTTCTGCTAAGTTAGTAACCGATGCTTCTCTTTGCTCGATCGCGATTTCTTCACCATCTAAAGTAATAATCGCTTGGTCATTTTCTAGTTGTAGTTGTTGTAATTCGGTCTCTGTGAAAGATTCACCTTGCACTAAACCAGAGAAAATCGCCCCTTCATCCCCCGCAGCATCAACAGAGTTAATACTGGCATCAACATAATGTCCGTATTCTTCTAAAATCAAATCCCTAACTGCTTTAACATCATCTGCATTTGCTTGTAAATATTCTTCAGAGATGTAAATCTTATTAGTATCGGCAGAATATGCACCGTTAGCTCCATTTATTTCTGCTGCGGAGCGAATTTCCAATTCGGGGAAAGAACCAAACTCTCCTGTTTGCCATTGTGTAATAAGTTCTTGTGCTGCTTCGCTATTGTATTCCGTACCGAAAGCTGTGGTTAAATCTCCTAGAAGTTGTTCACTTAAAGAGTATTGAGTAAGTAACTCTTGAGAAGAAGATATTGCATTGTTTAAAATTGTGGATGTTGTTTGAGTTGTCATGATTTATATCCTGTTTGTTCGTTCTGTAATTGATACGGATGTCGAACTAAAAACGGATCACAATTAAAAAAATTTTTTTTGGATCGATAAAAAATAGCGATCGCTATAAGTAATTGACTTGTTTATTTTCTAGAAAAATCAACCTGTAATTGTTAAATTCAATTTTTTTTGCTTGAGAACTGTATATTTTGCGATCGCTTCAAAATCTCGATCTCGATGATAGAGAATTAAATTATTTTCCATAGCCATAATAGCGATCGCACAATCAATGTTGCTGCGAACAGTTATTCCTTTGCGACGAAGTTCAAAGTACAGTCTCGCGACATTCTCCCAAATAGATGCGTAATCGGGTGTCTTATAATCTTGAACTGCTAAATAAGAACTCATTTTTGCCCACTCCATCTCGTCTTTACATCCCTGCAAAAGTTCCATCTTGGTAAAGATAGGCAAATAATAATTTCTATCGGCAATTATTTCCCTTAATCTAGCAGCCTTGATTTGAGATTTATCCCTTAGTACCTCGATCCAAATTGAAGTGTCAATCAATTCTCTTGGTGCGCGTTCCTTAGCTGATTAAAAATCAGCAGGGTCGCACCGCAACATAACGATTCTTTCTGACTGTATCGGTACTAAACCCTTCGACAAACTCAATCTCTCCTGCTAAGTCTAAAAGGTCTTTTTTACGATTTCTTTTTACTAATTCTGCTAAAGCAAAATTAATCAATTCTTTTTTCGTTCTTAAGCCAGTAATCGCAAAGGCTTCTTCCACTAAGCGATCATCTAAATCAATATTAGTTCTCATAATCTCATTATATGCATAATCCATAAAATTATACACATTTTGTACAAAAAAATCGACTGTCAATTGATTTAACAACAACCTCAAAAAATAGCGATCGCCTTTCTTAAAGAATAAAGCGATCGCCTAAAAATTATTAAATCTGGAAAATGCTCTACTTACACAAGCTGAATATCGCGGTTAATATCAAAATCCTGTAGATCGGTAAAGTTTTCTAGAGTGGCAAACTGCTGAGAGTCAAAAGATAAAGCACCATTTGTTTGGTCGAAGGAGAATTGATTAGTATCGGTTGCGCCAAACTCAACTTGGTTAATTTGGATTCTATCAACCAATACAGTGAAGTCAGTAATCACATCAATTCCAGTTTCGAGAGTATTGAAGACAAAAGTATCGTTTCCAGAACCACCTATTAAGGTATCAGTACCATCACCAACAATAACACCAGTTACATTAATGTTGTCATCGTAGATTAAACCCCCACCATCAAGAGTATCATTACCACTTCCACCGTTAAGCAAGTCATCACCTTTACCTCCCTGTAAGATATCAAATCCATCATCTTCGTAAGTAATTTCAGCAAAAGTAGGTGTTGCAGAATTGAAACCACCGTTGAGTACATCATCTTTTGTACTGCCTTGAATCAAATCGTCGCCAAATCTGCCGACAAATTCAAAGCTACCAGAATCAGAATTTACTGGTGTAACAACAAGCTCCTCACCAATGATATGATCTCCTGCAAAACTTCCAATTTGGACATTAGTGCCAGAATTGAGTGGTTGCACTGTGATGGGTGTTTGATTGAAGGTGCTAATAATCGATCCAGAATCAGCACCGTCATCTCCCGAACTTGTTAAGAGATTGCTAATTTGGTCGGTAAAGTCCGTATTGCTGAGACTTCCATAGTTATTCTCGATAAAGACGAGATTGGAGTTTTCAGTACCGATCTGTGCTTCTATGAAAACACCATTTTGGTTGTTTAAGATTCCTGACTTGATAGCATAACCAACATTAGCAACCTTAGATACTGAGGGTAAAAAGATATTATCTACGCCAATTTGGAAATCTTCGATTAGCACTAAATCTCGGTTAGTTTGGGTAATAGTTCCCCAAACGGATGTATCGTAGTTAGGATCGTTGACAATCTGACGAGCAGTTTCTTTTTGCGCTTCTACTTGCAGCAAATCGAAAGCATAGTTTGATAGGGTTTGTTGCATTGCAGCAGCTGTTGATGCTCCTGCGCCAAAGACGGGAATCGCACTAGCTATACCTCCTGCTGCATCTAAAAGAAGGTTGGTAGCTAATCTCGCATTTTCAATATCTTGGTCTGGTAGAGTAATGTCATTGATAAAACTTGCTAGTTTGGTTGTATCAAAATCTAAGCCGAAACCAGTTGTACCTTCAATATCGATAACAAAGTTAGTTGCTGCTGCATTGCCACCAATAATAGAACTAGAAGTGTCTCTATTGTCAGTGCTTTCATGGACTCCTGCAATACCCAAAACAGTGTTTCTATTACTATCCGCACCCAAGCGAGAGTTACCACCAAATGCTAACTGAGAGATATTAGTAAGGGTATCAGTTCCTTCATCCCCATCGCTTAGATCGATATCTGTTACGGTAATACTTCCGTCGTCGTTAACAGTAATATCAAATCCATCAATGTCTCCTTGATAAGAAGCAAGATCCAAACCATCCCCACCATCAAGGATGTCGTTACCTGCTCCTCCTTCTAAGATATCTTCCCCAGCTTCACCTATAAGGGTATCATTACCCTCTCCGCCAAAGAGTATATCGCTATTATTTTCACCACCATTTCCGCCAATTAGACTATCGTTACCACTTCCACCGTTGAGGATATCATTATTTCTGCCACCGTTGAGGATATCATTGCCAGCACCACCATTGAGGGTATCTTGAACATTTCCACCGATCAGAGTATCATCCCCATTGCCTCCTTCTATGAGATTTCTATCTCTTCCACCATCAAGGAAATCATCACCATCTCCGCCAAGAAGAGTATCTTTGTTATCTCCTCCCCTAAGAGTATCATTACCATCTCCACCATCTAGTAAATCATTGCCATTAGCTCCCACTAGGCTATCATTACCATCTCCACCATTTAGTGAATCATTACCATTACCTCCTTGTAGACTATCATTTCCAATTTCACCTAGAAGGGTGTCGTTTCCTGAATTCCCGTTGAGGGTGTCGTTACCATTAAGCCCTT
>JASJDB010000238.1 GCA_030065315.1 Xenococcaceae cyanobacterium MO_167.B52
CTCCTACAAAAAAAGCTAACAAAGCTGCTACTATTTTGTTTTTCATAATTTCAGTGATGATATTTTACTCAGACAATAGTATTTTCTTTTTAGGAGTTGAAAATTTTTTTCGATTATTCCACCAGTAAATAAATAGGAAGATCAATTTACATTCTAAAAGAACTATATATTCTTTGAGAAAAAAGTTGATCTGAAGCTGAGAATTAAGATAAAATATTATACCTGCCAGCATAAATAAAAAATATATGTTCCGTCTTTTCATTTAAGTCGAATTAACTAGTATCTTAAGTAAAATACAAGTTTTATCAAGTATCAAATTAATAGTAGATAGCTCAATAAATACCTAGATTACTGATCTTAACCTAAGTTATAAGAGGTTTTCTGACTTTTTAATTATTAATTAACAGAACTCAACTAATAGGGAACTACTTTTCTATGTTCCCTATTAGTACCAATTCTCTCTAATACAACTGAACATATAAACAATCAACGATGAACAATCAATTACTATGGGCTAGAGCATCTTCCCAGACTTTCACCGTAGTATCAAAACTACCAGTAGCTAGATAGCGACCATCAGGACTAAAAGCTATAGACTCTACCCAGTTGTTATGTCCTCTGATCTTAGCCGTCAGTCGCCCCGTTTCTAAACTCCAGATGATAGTACCATCATCACCTGCGCTAGCCAGAATAGGCAGAGTTGGGTGTAAAGCGATCGCTCTAATTTCTCCCCGATGTCCCAAAAAAGTATTGAGTAGCTGTCCTGATTCTAAATCCCAGACTTTAATAGTGCGATCGCGACTAGCTGTAATTAAGGTTTTACCATCGGGAGTAAACACTAAACCACTAATCATGCGATCGTGAGGCTTAAATTCAGAGGTATAAGTTCCAGTACGGATATTCCAAAACTTAACTGTGCCAGTTAGATCTCCACTAGCGAGTAAAAATCCATTGGAATTAATCGCGAGCGCACTTACTGGACTACCTGTCCTAGTAAGAGTGTAGTGAAGATATTGAGGTAAAATTCCGATATCCCAGACTTTCATCCCATCTAGACTTCCACTAACTAAAGTCTTGCCATCGGGAGCAATAGCTAGGGCAGTAATACTACTATCATGTTCTAAGAGTGATGATTCATGTTTTCCTGATCGCCAATTCCAGATGTTAATGTCGGAATCTTCTCCCCCACTAATGAGATTTCTGCCATAACGATCCATTGTTATGGCTCGAACAGCACTGCTTTGAGCGCGTAATCGAGTTAAGGGCTTTCCTGTAGCTAAAGACCAAATCCTCAAATTAGCTTCATTAGTACCCCCTCCACTAATCAGTAGAGAACTATCCGCACTAAATAGTAAAGAATCTATTGCTCCTTGATGCTTGCTGAAAGTATAGACTAAACGGACTCTGCGCCAAGGAGGAATAGACGGCTCGCTGGATTCTGGAGTAATTTCAATTTCTTCTACATTGGGTTCTAGTTTTTGTGGTGCGGGAATTTCATTAGCTTTAATTGCTATGGAACTAGTTAAACCAAAACTTAAAGCTATGACGCAGTACCTCGCTATTGGCGAGATCTTTGCTACTAGTTTTCTACTGAGCAATTTCATCCAACACCTCATCAATTACCTACCATAGATATTTAAGCATTAGATCGCAGTTGAGAGTAGATTATGACTCTTATTAATACCAAGTGAGCTAATACCATAAACAAGACCACCCCTAGATTAATCTGGAGGTGGTTTTGTTAACTAGATATTAAGTGGTTTTTTATATTTAGGGTCTTTATATTGGCTGACCCCATTTCAACTAATATCTAGAATCTCAGACTTTTGACTGATCACGAATTTTTATAATCTTTTCTTTATATTTAGTTCTGTAAAGAAATATTACTTTTCTTTGAATTTCATTTGTTTGCTGCCAACGATATGCCCAGTTTTTTAGAGAGCCAGACTTCAAAGTTATGAATGGGATAGGAGCGAGCAGCAATGGCAGGATCGACCATAGGCTGGACTAAAATGGTAAACATTCCTAAACGATTTCCTGCTAGTACATCAGTAAATAAGCGATCGCCAACCATTGCCACTTCTTCTATTGCCAAATTCATGGCAATTGCAGCTTCATGAAGTTTTCGACGAGAAGGCTTCTTTGCTCCAGTGATAAAAGGAAGATTGAGAGAATTGGCAATACTACCAATCCGACTTTGACTCAAATTATTACTTACCAGCCAAATACTGACCACTTGCTTCATTTCTTCTGTCCACTTTTGGAGCTCCATAGAAACAGTTTTTTGCCTAAGAGGAACTAAGGTTTCATCTACATCAAGAATTAGACCCTTAATATAATGACGTTCTAAAATATCGGGAGTGAGATTGATAATGGTGTCTCCCAAAATTAAATCTGGTTGTAATAATAGTCTCTTGGACATAGTTTTTATACGCTAATTACTTATTGCTGATTAATCTTAAATATGGGAACTCTGAACTCCTTCCGCGTCAGCGCGGGCGACTCAAGCACTGGAATCAAGTTCCAGTGTCGCGCCCTTGACTACCGAAGGGCATATCCGAACTCCGAATTCCGAATTCTATCCGAAGGTGTATCCTTTAGGGCGAATTCCGAACTCCGAACTTTCATTTAATTATTTCTTTGCCTGAATAACTTGCAAGCTTCCACCAGCATACAAACTTTTT
The DNA here is from genome assembly GCA_030065315.1 of Xenococcaceae cyanobacterium MO_167.B52. GTDB lineage: Bacteria > Cyanobacteriota > Cyanobacteriia > Cyanobacteriales > Xenococcaceae > JASJCP01. The sequence continues at coordinate 2,685 of JASJDB010000238.1, forward strand.
TTAATGATCTCAAAATCTTGATTAGTTAGTAAACCAGTCAAATCCGTCTTTAATAATTTCCAAGCTGTTTCAGTTTCAAATAAGACCATAAAAATACTGACAGGAAGCCAATAAAGAGGATTAGTTGGGGGATGAAAATCAACTAAGGTAAAAATTCCCCCTGGCTTTAAGACTCGATATACTTCTTGTAAAATTTGCTCCAATTCTTTTGGTGTCATCTCGTGTAAAGCAGAACTTGTATGCACTAGATCGAACTGATTATCATCCAGAGGCATTTTTTGTGCTAAACCCTCAACATAGTTAGCTTGAGGTACATTTTTTTTAGCCCTTTCTATGGCAACAGGAGAAATATCTAAACCTGTAACGCGATCGCTGTACTGTACTAAAAATCGAGTTGTTTGACCTGCACCACAACATAAATCTAACACCTCAGTGCTTTTAGAAATCTCTAAATTTTCTAAAGCTAGTTGGCGGAATCGCTGTTCTCCCCCCACACTCAAAGCTGCGGTACGAGAAATGCCATCATAAAGCCATTGATATTGATAGCTCAAAGTTCTAAGAAATGTTGCCAAGTTATTATCCTCTTAGTAAAGTTCTGTATATTCTGACAATTGAAAACCCACTCCAAGATATATTGTTAAAATTAGTAAAGAAACTAAATAATAAATATAAGTTATAAGAATTATGGGGCGAGTTGGGGTTTTATTATTAAATCTAGGTGGACCAGACAAAATTGAAGATGTCCGCCCATTTTTATATAATCTGTTTTCCGATCCAGAAATTATCCGTTTACCAGTCAAAATACTGCAAAAACCTCTAGCTTGGCTAATTTCTACCTTAAGAGCTAAGAAATCTCAAGCAAACTATCTAGAAATTGGAGGCGGTTCTCCTCTCAGACAAATTACAGAAGAACAAGCTGAGGCGTTAAAGCAAAAACTGGCAGAAATGGGGCAAGACGCTAAAGTCTATATTGGAATGCGTTATTGGCATCCTTTTACGGAAGAAGCGATCGCAGAAATCAAACAAGATAATATAGAACAGTTAGTAATCTTACCCCTATATCCTCAATTTTCCATTAGTACCAGCGGTTCTAGCTTTCGTGTCCTAGAAGAAATGTGGGAAAGTGATTCAACTCTTCAAAATATTAAATATACCCTTATTCCTTCTTGGTACGACAACCCCCAATATCTGCAAGCAATGGCAGATTTAATTGCTCAGGAAATAGATAAAAGTGAATCTCCTGAAAATGCTCATGTTTTCTTCAGTGCACACGGCGTACCTATGAGCTACGTTGAAGAAGCAGGAGACCCTTATCAAAAAGAAATCGAAGAATGTACCCGCTTGATAATGAAAACTTTAGGGCGCAACAATCAATACACCCTAGCTTATCAAAGTCGGGTTGGTCCCGTCGAATGGCTGCAACCCTATACAGAAGATGCCCTAAAAGATTTAGGAGAAAAGGAAATCGAAGACTTAGTAGTAGTTCCCATTAGTTTTGTTTCCGAACATATTGAAACTCTCCAAGAAATAGACATGGAGTATCGAGAAATCGCCGAAGAATCAGGAATTCATAACTTTCATCGTGTTCCAGCTTTAAATACCCATCCTGGGTTTATCAACTCTTTAGCAGAATTAGTTACAGAATCCCTCGATTCTCCTCCTTGTAATTTTGGAGAAGTAACCCATCCTAAGAAGAACATGAAAATGTATCCCCAGGAAAAATGGCAGTGGGGAATGACCACCGCAGCAGAAGTTTGGAATGGACGTTTAGCGATGTTAGGTTTTATCGCACTAGTATTAGAAATAATCAGTGGGAATGGTCCTTTACATTTAGTTGGTTTGTTGTAATGATATGTAGGATGGGCAATGCTCATCCTGACTATAGAAAATATTTTTTGTTTCAGCTATTAAACAATCAAGTGCCTAGATAAAATTGAAGATTAAAACTAAATCATTTTATTCTGGTAACTTTCTATCAAGATAAATTTGTTTTGAGTTATTTGGGATGGTAATCCAACCAGAATGTTTCAGACGATAAATAAGATTAGAGAGAGTTACAGCAAACTCATCAGCCATTGCGTATAAATGTCTCCAGTTAGTCAAATCTCTTCCTTTATCTAATAAAAATTTGCAACCACCAACTAGAGGTTGAGCATTACAGTTATCATCTAGCGAGGTAATTTTAGTAACAAATCAAGTATCTAATACCAATTTCAAAAAGTACTGCTACAAATCTTTCTCAGTGTTTCCTTTCACTGCGTCTCCGTGTCAATCATCTGTAGTCAACCCAAATGAAAAGGGTATAAAAATATTGGTGTTCTATCATTTTAGTTTTTAGTCAAGACAGATCTAGTGTAGGGAAGTTTCGCGAAACTTCCTATCGAGATTTATGTGTCTTGGATATTTCCTAAATTGATATTCCTCGACCATTACGTCTTAAAGTAAGAGATAGAAAAAAAGAAGGATTTTCTGTCGATATTAAGGCTTTGGTAGATACTACCCTTAAGCTAACATTACTCCATTATGGTTCACTAAAAGACCCTCGTTTACCAATACCATTATTTGGTATAGACAAAATAGCCTATCGTAGATTAGAGGGAATTTATCCAGGAGAACTAGAAGTAGGCAAACAATATTGGTTTAGTATTTGAGCTAGTAAATAAAATGAATTTTTTACTAAAGATCCTCTAGTTGTAAATGTTGTAAATACTTATCTGGAGTATAATTAAGCTTTTTTATTTTAATTGTAATCCTTTAAAAGATTTTGATACGTTTTAAGTCATTTTTTCTGGCTATTATAATAATTATCATTAAAATTACTAATGCTATATTCCTTTCAATAAGTAATAATCAAGCTTTTCATTTGGTAAATCTTGCTTGGAATAGTTTTCTTGAATATAGTTACTAATTTGACTGTTTGCATAAACAAATCCTTTCATTCTGGAAAGAAGAATTTGCTCAGGGCGATAATCTCGTAAAACATTATATAAAACTTCATGTGGTAACTGACCTGTTTTCACCCGTTTGTATGAGAATACTGCAATTTCAGGAGGAACAAGTAGATTGGCATAAAAAGCATAAATTGGAGCATCAGTAAAAACCCACTGAGTTTGCTTTTTGTATTCTGACAAAACATTAACTACTGCAAAATCTGCGGATTGATCTCTTTGAATACTAGGGACATCTATTTTAGGCTTAAGCCTTGTTAACATAATAATTATTAAAATACCTGATATGGTAGCAATCAATATTTTTTGGCTCTGAAACTGACTATTTTGAGATGAAGAGGTTTGTTTTTGGAAAAATTGTACAAATGGTAGAGAGCCATAGGCAGCCAACCAGGCTAAGGGAATAGAAATTACTAAATAGTGATGTGTCCATACTGGTTTGTGATTGAGCAAAAGAAAAGTAGCTGTTCCCAACCATGCAAGAGGAAAAAGTGCTTTCCATCTTTGTTGCAAAAAAATTATCAATACGCCAAAACCAGCCATCAGCAGTAAATCCCAGTCTTTGATGGCGAATTTTCCTAAGACATTCAAACCATTTTTATTTTGAAATACTTGTCTAGTTTCTTGACTAAAATGAGTTCCCACCAGTTGCTCTTGACTCAAAGCATTAAATAGTAATGATATTAAACAAAAAACAATTACTAGAGTGGCAAGATAAAAAAATACATTAGTATATATTTTCTTCTGCTTTAACTCATGAACTATTGTATTGACGTGAAAATCTTCAAAATCAATCAAAAATAAGACAATGATTGGAATTAAGAAAACTGCAAAAAATTTAATTTGTAATGATAGTGCTAGAAATACTGCTGAAGCTATAAGTAATAATAAGTTATGTCGTTTTTGCTTGTATTTAATTAATAGATATATAGATATAATTACCAGTGATAAAGAAGGAACTCCAATCATTACTGCAACACTATAGCGAATAAAGCCCTGAGAAGCAGCTAATGACAGCGCACCTACAAAAGCTGGAATATGTCCTAAATAGATTCTAATGATTTCATAAAAAAACCAAATTAAGAGTGCAGAAAATAACAGTGTTAAAAGACGACCAGAGAAAACGGATTGTCCTACTAATTTAAACCAGAAGGATAAAAGTGCCGAGAATAAAAACGGGTGATCGCTCCAGATTTCTATATGGGGAGAAAATCCTTTTAGATATAGAAAAGCTCTCATCAATTCTATTCCTTCATCGGTATTAAACTCAAATTCTTCCTGCATGGGAATAATGAGAGGAACAATTACTATTGCTAGAAATAAAAACAACAATAACAATAAGCAATATCTGATTCTAGGGTCAATTACCTTGAGCTTTTTGGCTAACATAATTACTTTGAGTGTAATTTTAAATAGTTTAATTATTACTCAATTTTTCTACTAAAAATACAGGAGGATAATCCGATTTTTGATAGGTTTTAACCCTAAAATTTTCTTCAAGAATTTCTCGTAAATGCTGATTGTCTTTGCCAAGATAGACTAACCATAGACGGGATTTAATAGGTGGTAAACTCAGCAGCCAATTTTCCAGATCAACTCTGTTGGCATTGTTGACTGAAATTAGTTTTCTGCTATAAATAGTAGCTGAACCATCGTAATAGTGATCTAAGGGTAAAGGAGCTTTATGGATATATGACCAAACTATAGTATCGTCAGGCTGATCATTGTTATTAATTATTTCTACAATATGTCGGTATTGATCGCTAGATCCCATATACCGTTTAGTGGAGCTATAATAAGTTGTTAAACCAGTAATAACAGCAATAAAATACATAATTCCAATCCCTATAGTTATTCCTCGCCATTGTTGCCAACTTTTAATAAAGCCGATACTTAAAAGAATTAATAGATAAGGCAATACTAGTATAAGATATCGGGTAATCCAAATAGAGTAAAAAATGTGGGAAAATACAAAGATTATTCCTACGGGAAATAATGCCCAAGTAGTAATCCAAATTAATTCTTCTGAACGTTTCTTTTGAAAAACGGCAATGCCTAATAACCCCAATAAAATAAATATATATATTTGCAAAAAGCGGGTCATATAGGGCGGTGGTGGTGGATAAGAAAAAGCGGTCAATATTCTTAATTGTCTTAAAACATCTGCTAAGTTAGGAATTGGTGGATTTAACTTGTGCGCTCCCGATGAATTAACCACGGAAATAGCAACAGGAATACAAAAAATAACAATTATTAAAAACGCTATAGTAAAAGGGAATAATTTAGCACGTTTTTGACGAAAATTTAGACCAATCAATAAAAGATCAGGAAATAATAAAGCACCATTTAGAGGGGTAGTTATAATTGCAAGCCATCTCATACCAGCCCACCAGAATGGAAAGGAAAATTTATTAGGATTTTTTAGTGCATAAGCTAATGCCAGAGTACCAGCAAGACCCAGAAAAACGCTCATTGTGTAGTAACGTACTTCTTGAGCATGATTGATGAATAGTGGTGAAATAGTTAGCATTAAAGCAGCGATCAAACCTGTTGATTTGTTGAAGAGATAGCAACCTAGTTTGTAAGTTAGCCAAACACTACCTATAGCAAAAATTACAGCTAAACTTCTTAACCAAGAATCATTAGTTCCAAACCAACTCCAACCCCTAAGCAGAATATAGTAAAGTAATCTTCCTCGATTAAAGCTTAGTTTTTCTGCATCTTTAAGACTAATAAGCTCGTCAATCCAAAGCCCTCGATAATCAATTTTATATAAGTATAAACCAACTGCTAATAATAAAATTAAACTAATAAAAAATCTTGATTTTACTCTATAGATTTGACTAAATTTTTGAGTAAGTTTTAACATAACTAAGATTAGCTCTTGCACATTGGATTATTTTAAACCGAAATAACACTAATTAAAAAAACTTAAATATGAAAATTCTTATGCTTTCTGCAACTTTTCCCTATCCTCCTAGTAGAGGGGGCACCCAAGTGAGAACTTTTAACTTATTAAAATATCTTTATGACCATCATGATGTAACTCTAATTACACAAAATTCTGGAGATGTGAGGGATTCAGAGATAGGTTCCTTGAGTAGGTATGTGGGAGATTTAGTCTTATTTCCTCGATCTGACAAAACTAATCAAGGTATTTTTGACAAAATCAAACGCTTTAGCAAGTTTTGGCAACAAGGAATTCCACCTAATGTATTGTCAAGTTATTCACCAAAAATACAGCAATGGGTGGATGATGGGATAGCAACTGGTAAGTTTGATGTTATCACTTGCGAACATAGCATCAATGAAATTTATATCCGACCTGAATGGCGGGATAAAATTAGAACAGTAGTAAATATTCATAGTTCTGTATATCGTACTTGTGAAAATCAACTAGCAACGGGAACATCAGAAAATCAATTTCGCGATCGCATTTATCTCCCCTTACTACGTCGTTATGAAAAGAATTTTTCTCAAAAGTTTTCTGACATCGTTGTTACAACAGAAGAAGACTCTAAACAAATTAAGGAATTTTCTCCCCCAGGTAAAGTGTGGGTAATTCCTAATGGGGTAGATTTAGATATTTTTTCCTATCGCCCAGTAGATCCAGGAGGAGAGAATCTGATCTTTTTTGGCGGGATGGATTACATTGCTAATATTGATGCTGCTTGTTTTTTGGGTAGGGAAATTTTGCCCTCATTACAACGGTTACATCCCAAGACCACTTTAACTATCGTGGGGTCTAATCCATCCCCCAAAGTCTTAGCTTTGGCTGAACTTCCTGGTATTAAAGTAATCGGTCGAGTACCTTCAATCACCGAGTATCTTCATCAAGCAACAGTTGCTGTTATTCCCATGCGTACTGGCTTTGGCATCAAAAATAAAACTTTAGAGTCCATGGCGACGGGGACTCCTGTGGTAGCCAGCGATCGCGGTTTAGAAGGAATTAAAATCACAGGGGATAGTATTCCTTTAAGGGCTTTGAGGGCTAATACTGTCTCGGAATATGTGGAAGCTATTAGCCGTTTATTTAATGATGCTGAGTTAAGAGCTACTCTCTCAAGAAATGGGAGAGATTTAATTGAACAACAATATACTTGGTCAAATCTAGCTCAAAAATATGAAAAAGTGATACTAGAATAATTGATAACTACTAACTCCGAACTCACATTGTTTTAAACTTTTTGCCAGCCTAAAATTTTATTCCCAATCCGAAAAATTATGGAATTAGATAATCCTAATTGATTCATAATTTCAACTAAATTCTGATTTTGTGCTTCGGATAAGGGAAAATATTGAGGACAATCTTGAAAGTCTAGACTGAGAACTGTAAAACGTCCCCAAGGCTCACGAGAAATTATGAT
>JASJDB010000239.1 GCA_030065315.1 Xenococcaceae cyanobacterium MO_167.B52
ACTTTCTATTATTATCCATTTTTGTTTTATCCCAGCATAATTACTTTCTGCTTGCTCCGTCCTTACGCCGAGGCAACCTCGGCGCGGGCGGTGCGCTTTTTCTACTGCTTTATAACCTTCTCTATCTGTTTTTATAAATTCAGAATCTGAGGTTTCTCTCACATAAAATTGAGCTGCTTTAATTGATAGTGGAACTCTAGTTATCCATTTTAAATGCTCGATTACCAATAAGTTATCTGCGGTATAAAGCGCACTATCTGCTACAAATATACTGTCAAAATCTATTTGTTTTTTAAAATTAGATAATAGTTGAGAAAATTTAGCTTTATCGTTATCATTCCCATTACCGCATTCTAAAAATAGAGGGACTCCTCCATGACTGAAAGGAATCCTTTAGGGCTCCACTTGCTATCAAATTAATTAAAAATTGCTTTAAATCTGGTCGTTTATCCTTTGAATATCCATGAACTATTTTGCTCGGGATAGGCTCTAAATTTTCTGGCATTACAGTTTGACAAATATCATAATCTCCTTGTAAAGAGATCGATGTGGAGTCTAAATGGGAATATTTATTATCAATTCTGTATTTCTTAAAGGCTACTAAAGCAATTGATAGAAAAATATTACTTAATCCTATTTTATAGAGTTTATCCATAACTCTACCAATTTTATCGTCATTAAAATACTCTGGAACTATACCCTCTCCCAAGAGATGTTCTGTAGCTTTGTCATTAAAAAACTGCGGAAATAAATACAAAGGTCTGGAAACAAACCCCATAGCATTTAAAATTATACTTTTAACAATTATTCCATTACTTAATTTTTCTTGTGGTTTAATACCTAACTGTTCATTGATTATTTCTACTATTCCTATTTCATCTATTATTCCAGCTATTATTCCTAAATGATTAAGATTTTGGACTTCAACATTAGCTAATTGACTCATTAAAATCAAACTTTAACAATTATTTTTATTAGAGTTATTTTATCTGAGTTAAAGCTTCCCTGAGACATAGCGACCGCGTAGCGTTCTCTTCGAGATCGCCAAGTCTTCTGTAATTTTGTGTATTACATTTAGACGTGCGTAATGGGAATTTAAGATCATCTATATAAAATTTATAATAATCTTGATTAATTTCTTCTAGTTCTGATAAGATAGAGAAGTGATTTACTTGTAGAAGTAGTTTTTTTATTTGGGGCTGAATCTGAATAATATTTTCAGTAGATAAAATACTTTGGGTAATAATTAGACTATCATTTCGTGGTATTTGTTGTTGTTTAAGAGCTTGCAATAATTCTTTCCGATATTTAAGATCACTTATCAAAAAATTATTAGGACTTAATTGATAAGCAAGCAAGTTATCAATTAGAATTTCAATATTTTCGGCTATTTCTTTTTGATAAGATGAGAGGTTAGAAGTTTTAGCGTTTTTTTGTTTGGCAAAAGATAAGGTTTTCCAGGCAGTTCTAATTTTTTCTTTTTTTTCAACTAGTTCTTCAATTACTTTTTTTTGTTCTTCTCTTTTTTTTAAATAGCTTAGGATTTTTTGGGTTAATTTTAAACTTTTTTCCTGGTCTTTGAAATTTGGTATTTTATCTAAAATTTGTTGTTGATTAGGATTATTTTTTAGTATGTCTTCTTTAACTAAAGTACTAATATCAGAAGAATTAGCTAATTTTAGTAAATTTTCTTTGAGTACAATTAAGTCTCGAATTTGTTCGTTAATAACTTGCTGATAGTTGTTGTGTTCTTTTTCATTTACTCCTAAACTTCTAGTTACAAAAAATACAGTAGTCGCAGCAAGTAAGGAACAGCCTATTATATCGAAATTCGTATGTTCTGATAAGGTTTTAAAAGTTTTTTTCAAACCAAGCATAATTTTAAAATATGATTTTATGTAGTCTTTTCAAATGCAATTTAAAGATATTAAATAATCTATAAATCAAATGAAAATACTATAGGCTACCTATTTTTGTAGCTTTTATGTAGCATAATACTCTCCGTATTAAGGTTTAGATGTTTATACGATAGCTGTTGGATTTTGGAAATGTAAATACGAGAAATTCCTGAAATATACGGGCGAAAATAATTGCTATTTCTGGAGAGCAGCAACATTTAAAATTTAAGAAGGAAAAACTTCTTAAGTTAAAGCTGACTTGACCTTAATTAGCTGATGCTTTAACTTTTCTAGTTGTTAAGCTCTGAAAATATAATGTTCCAACTATTATCAAAAAGGAGAAGTAAGCAATTACTTGTCCTATATAAAGAGTCTGACGATAACCAAAAAGGGCTTTTAAAATAATGCCAGGAAATTGTCGATCAGGAAGTAATCTAGAGCCATCCCAAACCTGTCCCCCTAAAAAACAGGATTCGGTATTAATATTGCACCAATTATTATGGGATAGTTCAGCAAATAGTGATATACCTTGATCCAAATGATATAAAGCACTTAACACCAATCCATCAACAATTAATAAAAGGAATATTCCCATAGCCTTAAAGAAAAGACTGATATTAATTTTGATTCCTAAAGCAAATAAAAGATAACCCATAGTAGCAGCTACAATTAAACCGACCACTGCGCCAATAGTAGGTAATAATAACTGCTGGGGAAATTTTGCCAAGATAAATAAAACCGTCTCAAAACCTTCTCTTAGTACAGCGATAAAGATTAATAAAAAAATACCTTTTCCTGCGTTGTCTTGATTTAAAGCATCAGAAATTGCTGACTCTACTTCTCCTTTGAGGGATTTTGCTTGTAAGCTCATCCAGACTAACATCCAGCTTAACATTGCGATCGCGACTATGCCAAAACTGCCAGCCAAAATTTGTTTAAGTACATTAGTATAAATACCCCCGGCATTTTCAATTCCTGTTACAGTATGTGCCAGTAATACCCCCACACTAATGCTGGCGAGAATACCAGCAAAAATTCCCAGATATACCCAACGATATAACTGGGTTTGTTGAGCTTTTTGCAAACAAGCCATCACAATACCTACGACCAAAGCAGCTTCAAAGCCCTCTCTTAGAGTAATAATAAAGGTAGGAAAGGCAGCAGTTAAATCCATTATTGATTGTTACTTATTAATTAATTGATTATTGATTAAGTTAACATCCATCTAATATCATGTTACTTTTTCCATTTTTAACTCTGCTTGATCTTTAAACTAGAAGTATTGGAAGGTATTGACTATAATGGGTAAAATTTTCAAGAATTCATTCACTATATTTTGTTTATTTGCTTTATTAAGCTTTAGTTTTCCTAGCACCATCCAAGCTTCAGTAATTCCTAACAATTCTGCTGCTTACTATCAAGAAAAGAAAATTCATAATCCTGATGGAATAGGGAAATTTTACCTAGGGAGAGAAATTGCTCACGTTATGGGACATCAAGCCATGATGTGGCTTGAAAGAGGAAGTAGAGAAACAGAAGAAAGACCTTCGGCAGTAGTAGAAGCATTAAACTTAAAATCCACGGATACCATCGCAGATTTGGGCGCAGGTACAGGATATTTTAGCTTTAGATTTGCTCCCTTAGTCTCTGAAGGAAAAGTATTGGCAGTAGATATTCAACCTGAGATGTTAGATGTTATAGAGTTTTTAAAACAGGAAAACCAAGTAGGAAATGTTGAAACAATATTAGGAAGAGTAGATAATCCTAATTTACCTTCTAACAGTATTGATCTAGCTTTTATGGTTGATGCTTATCATGAATTTGAATATCCCAGAGAAATGATGGAAGCGGTAGCTGCTGCCTTAAAACCTGGTGGTAGAGTCGTCCTAGTAGAGTATCGCCAAGAAAATCCGATGATTCCTATTAAACCCTTGCATAAAATGACCCAAAGACAAGTAAAAAAAGAAATGCAAGCAGTCGGTTTAACCTGGAGTCAAACCCAAGAGTTTTTACCTGAACAGCATTTTATGGTGTTTAAAAAATAAATACAGTTATTAAATTATTCTTCGTTTAGTGAACCTATGCTGTTTAGGATACAATAGGGTTGATGGTTTATTCAAACTGAAATAATCTTAATTAAGAGATTAAAACTTGAACTCATATTTCAACATCATATTATCTATAACCTAGGGGATAAAAACAGTGACACAAGATTTTGGTAAACTAATTCGTCAAGCTAGAAAAGATAAAGGCTATTCTCAAAGAGATTTAGCCAAAGTTTTAGGACTAGATTTTACCTATCTATCTAAACTGGAAAACAATCGGGCTGATTATGCACCTAAAGAAGAGGTAATTAGAGGTTTAGCTCGCAGTCTTGACTTAGATCAAGAAGAGTTGATTTTTTTAGCAGGTAGAATTCCCCACCAAGAAGAAGACCTACTAAAAAGACATTACAAAAGTATGCCGACTTTATTCCGACGGATGCGGGAAAATCCTGAATTTGCCGAGAAAGTTTTACAAGAAGCAATTAAATCTGAGGAACTAAAATAAATTGTATTCCTTTGCGTACTAACATTGTGAATGTTTTTCACCCCTTTAGATTTCTTTCCAAGCTAGAAATTGAGTCTCACGCTCTCAATGTATTGCGACAAATGCAAGCCAAGCCTAATTATGCTCCCAAATGGCCTCTAGATTCTAGTAGGGTAGCAGAATTTTTAGGCTTAGACTTAGTCTGGGATTATATCCCCGATGATAGTCAGGGACAAATTGCAGCCAGAATTTTACCCCTAGAGAAACTGATTGAAATCAACGAAAACATACCCCAACTTCGGGGTGGTTTTGGTGAATCAACTATTGCCCACGAAATCGGACATTGGGTACTACATATTAATCAACAAGAAGTAGCAAGAAAAATTCGCTTACAAAATAAAGGTATTAATGTTAGAGTTGAGCCTTTATTGTGTCGTACCGTAGATGATATTAATGGTATCGAGTGGCAAGCACAATACTTTGCAGGATGTCTATTGATGCCTCAGCACATCTTAATTGAACTAAGTAAAGATAAAGATTTAACTAAATGGCAACACCTTTACCAAATGAAAGATGAGTTGGGAATTACCATCTCCAATTTACTTCATCGTCTTCAGGATTTAGGATGGATTTACCTTGAACCCAACTCCCGAAAAATTTATCTTGGTAAATCATGAATACCCCAAGTCATTACATTTTAAATTTAGCTCTACTTGGAAAAACCATTTCACCTCAAGATAATATTGCTATTACTATCGGGGCAATTTTGCCTGATATTCCGATTTTTATCTTTTACTTCGCAGCAAAATTTATTTACCAATTACCAGAATCAAAAATTTGGAGCGAAACTTATTATCAATCAACATGGCAAAATATTATTGCTCTATCCCATTCGATTCCTCTAGCATTGATTGGATTGGGGATTTTTCTTTACCTGGACTGGAAATCAGGAGCAATTCTTTGTTTAAGTATGATTTGTCATTGTTTATTGGATTTACCAGTTCATCATAATGACGCTCATCGCCATTTTTTCCCCTTTAGTGATTATCGTTTTATCAGTCCCTTTTCTTATTGGGATATTAATCATTATGGTAAATGGGTCGCTGGAGTTGAGTTGCTCTTGGTGCTGGGAGCAACTCCTTTAGTAATGAACTTACTAAAATTTTCCTTAACTAAAGCACTAGTTGTCTTAATCGAGCTAGTTTATGTTTTCTTTTATTTCAAGTTTTATTGGTTAAGATCATAGTATAAATTTACTCTTCATCATACATCTTTGACTAATCTCTTAGTAAATACCTGATGGTATAAGTACTTATAGAATATTTAATTAATTAAGTATAAAAACTTAGTTATTTATCGAGGCAAAAATAATATTTAGTATAAGAAATTACAAATATTTTATGATGTGTTAATAGAAATACTTATCAAAAAAAACCTCTAGCTTGAGTAAAATTACCATTTTCAGAATTTTTTTCTAACTTAAAATACACAGAATTGTATCTAACCAATGGAAAGTTTATATTTAACTAAAATTCATGAAGTTATTACTAACATGAACCTCAAAATCAGGTTCTTTTTATAAAGATTCTGTATGGAAATACCTATTTTTCACAATTGCCCTGTTCTTTTTTTATGTTTGTTGTTATCTTTGCTTTAAGTGGGAATTATTATTTTAAGAGCCTACTGATTCAAACTTCTAACTCACATTCATTACCTATATAAATTAAGATCAAGAAAATGTCCCAAACCACAACTACAGCAAAAGCTACACTAGCCCCCGAAAAAAAACTAACCTTACCAGAATCTTTCGTCAATTCTGAAGTTGCTGCTACAGAAATTCGTCCTTGGGGTTCATTTACAACTCTAGAAGAAGGAAGAGGTTACAAGATTAAACGTATTGAAGTTAATCCTGGACATCGTCTTAGTCTACAAATGCACCATCATCGTAGTGAACACTGGATAGTAGTATCTGGTACAGCGAAAGTAATTTGTGGCGAAGAAGAAATGATTCTAAACAGTAACCAGTCTACTTATGTACCTCAGTGTACTAATCACCGCTTAGAGAACCCAGGAGTAATTAAATTAGTTCTTATTGAGGTTCAAAACGGAGAATATCTAGGAGAAGATGATATCGTTCGTTTCCAAGATGACTACTCTCGTCATAAATAAGTCAGAGCAGGCTCTGAGCGTTAGTCAATTATCATTAGCTTGAATAGTTTTGTTGTAGGATTTGCTAAGAAGACAGATATCAAAACAAAAATATTTATCGATGATCCATCTTAGTAAATCAGCAGCAGCAGAAATCACAAGAATGAAATTGAGTCGTCAACAACCAGACAGTATCCTTAGGTTGCAAGTTAAACAAGGGGGCTGTTCTGGTTTATTTTATAGTTTAGACTTAGAATCAATCGCTACAAAAGACTCATCAACCAATCATTACTTTGAGGTAGAAGGAATTTCCTTAGTAATTGATCATCAATCTTATCCCTATTTAAAAGAAACAAAATTGGATTATTCAGAGGATTTAATGGGAGGGGGATTTCGCTTCCAAAATCCTCACGCTACAAAAACCTGTCGATGTGGTTTATCTTTTGAACAATTGAACAATTAACTAGTCCGCCCTCTCAATCCTCGGCTTTGGGAGAGCTGAATTATAGCAACTCTCTTTAGTAGAACTACAGATGTCAATACTGTTCGGTTAAAAAAGTTATCTGTTGATAAAGAGAGAGAGAAGAACGTCCTTCGGAGGATGGAGAAGGTGGAGAAGAAGGGGAGGACAAGGGAGCAAGACTTTCTCCACTCTCTCCCCACACTTCCCACTCTCCCCCCTCTCTCTTCCATACTTCCCACACCTCCCACACTCCCTAATTTCATTAAGTTTTTAGGCTTATCCATAACTTAGGTTTCCAATAATAAGATTTAAGATAATCTGCAAATTCTTTTCTAATTTTTCCGCTGCTTATAGTTTTGAGGATATTGATTTTTTTAACTTGTAATCCATGAGTATTAACTATGTACCCAAAATTTATCTTTTCATTTTGTATTATTAATTATCGAATCAATTTTAAACATTACAAATATTTTGTAGGAGCGATAAAATTATGACAGTAGATAACGTTATGACAGTAGCTAATGTTAAAGATCTCCAAACTAATGAACTTATTACTAAAGAAGAATTTGACGCTGCTTTTGTCTCAGAATCCCTTGAGTCTTTAACTATTGCTAATACATCAGAATTAACTACAGAAAACACTTCTTTATCTGAGAATACAATCCAAGAACCCAAAAAAGATATCATTAATTATTTAAAACAAGGTAATGGTAATTTCTCATACTTTTCAACAAAAGATAAAGAACGTAATGCCAAAATTAGAGAACATATCCAAAAGACTTTATCTTGGGAAAAAGCCTAGACAGGTCTAATTTAGAAGATAAAATTTAAACGTTTGATATACTAATACTTTCCTAGAGAAAGAATCCCTCAATAGTCACCAACCCTAGTAATAAACTGGGGTTTTCTTATAAGATAGGAGAATATAAAAAAGAATGTTTGAACAATCCTGATTAGAATCAGGAATTAATTAGGTGTTAGCCTAAGACTGTTAATTTTAGAGTATCTCTAGATAGTCAATTTTTATGGTATGACCACAGAGCAACAGAAAAGTCAGGGACAAGCATCAGAGTTGAGCGATAATACTGATATTCCACAGCCTACAAAAACTATTACCCAAAAACCCAAAAGGCTATTCCTGTTAAGTGCGATCGCTATACTAGCAGGAGGAATAGCAATTTGGCGTTCTCTTTCTAATTCTCAACAAGTTCCAGAAGCAGTAACCAATAATATTGAGCAAGCCAAACTAACAGTAAGAACAGTGGCAGTTAATTTAGAACCGATTCAATCCTGGGCTTATGGTGATGGTACTGTTAGTGCTATCACAAAAAAACACTTGGCTTTTCAAGCTACAGGAACAATTGACTATCTCAAGCAAGTTAACGGACGAGATTTAAGGGAAGGAGATCGGGTAAAAAAAGGGGAATTATTAGCCAGAGTCGATCCCCGTAAGTATGATGCAGATATAACTGTAGCAGCAGCAGGACAAATTGAAGCCAAAAACCAAGTACTTAATGCAGTTGCCAGCCTCAGACAAGCAGAAGAATCTTTGGCGCAAGCACAAACAGATTTGGAGAAAGCTAAAACAGATGCAGCCTTTGCCCAAGCAGATTTAAAAAGGTATGAAGGATTAGTGGCACAGGGAGCGGTAGAAGAGCGACAAGTAGACGTTAAAGAGACAGAATATAAAAATGCTCAAGCTGCCGTAAAGGCAACAGAAGCAGCGATACGTTCGGTTAAAGCTCAGATAACTGCTGCTAAAACTCAAGTAGAAACAGCTGAAGCAGGGGTTAATTCTGCTAATGCTAAACTAATTCAAAGTAATGTAAATAGAGAAGATACAGAACTAATTGCCCCTTTTAATGGAGTAATTACTCGTCTTAACATCCGTGAAGGGGAATATTGGTCGCCTCAGATAGTTAATGTGAATAGTGATTACCAGGGGATTGTGGAAAGATTGCCCATTATTATTATTGATCCCAGTCGCTTTGAAGTTAATGTCGAGCTTCCCGCTTTTCAAGCAGGACAAATTAGACCAGGACAGAGAGCTTTTATTATTTTAGATCGCGATCGCTCTCAAGCTAATTCAGAACGGATCACTGGTCAAGATTTAATGAAATTAGCTAGTGCGAAAGGAAGGGTGTTTTCGGTTAGTCCTTCAGTTTCCCCTGGACAAAGGTCAGTCCGAGTCACCATCCGCATTGATCAAGGCGCAACTAGTCTTCAAGATGGAGAGCAAGTATCTGCTTGGATAGCTACAGAGGAAAAAGAGCAAGCAATAGTTGTACCTTTGAATACTTTTATTTTTCGCGATCGCCAGCCCTATGTATTTGTGGTAAATGAAGTGGAAGGAATTGTAGAACAAAGAGCTATTAAACAAGGTATACAAGGATTAGCTAAAAGAGAAATCTTAGAAGGAGTTCAACCAGGTGAAAAGTTAGTTACAGAAGGTAAAAATCGTTTGGTAAATGGTGCACCAGTAGAAATTATTCCTTAAAATGCCTCCAAGGTTATGAAGCCGAATCATAAATCTCAGACCTTATCCCAGAACAAATACACTCAACTATTAATTGTATTAGTTATTAACTTTGTACTTGCTCCTTTTCTGGATGGCATTATTGGAGGATTAGGGTATAAGTAGTGCAAGAAGTCTAATAATGAAATTTGCACTGAACAACAAAAATAGTATTATCTTTGACTGAATAAACTAAGCGATGTTCTTGTGTAATTCTACGAGACCAATATCCTTGCCATTTATATTTAAGCGGTTCAGGGTTGCCAATTCCCTCAAAAGGGGAGGCCTTAATATCTTCTAACAACCGATTAATTCTCTTAAATATCCTTTGGTTATTCTTTTGCCATTGTTGGTAATCTTTAAATGCAGACGTAGAAAACTTAATTTTCAAATTTCAACCTCTATACCACCACCACTTTCTAATTCGGAGATCGCTTCTTCGATAACCCTAATATTTTCCTGGCTAGACATCAGATGAATAGTAGCTTCGTTCTCCAT
>JASJDB010000240.1 GCA_030065315.1 Xenococcaceae cyanobacterium MO_167.B52
AACTCACCACAACGCCGTTTTTCCCTAGTTTACGACCTGGAAAATCCAGGGGGGTACAAAGCGAAGTCTAAGTCCGTTTCCGAGTACAAGCTCGGTTTACTTTCCCAGATATCAAGCTAGTTCCCGTATAAGTCAAGCATAGATCAATAAACTATGCAGGAAGTCACCAACGTTGTAGCTGACTATATCTATATTAATAATTTTTCTATTTTTGGCAACCCCTTCTGCTGTCACCATAGGAGAAGAAACATCAAAAAACACATTTTTCCTGAACAAAAGTGGAACTAAAGCAGGTAATCATCGCCTATAAGGCAGGATATAATCGCAGTAAAAAATGGGCAGAAAGATGCGCTAAAGAACTCGAACAAAGGGAATGTCAAGTTTTAATAGGACCTAGTGGTAGCAAAGATAATCCTTACCCAGTATTTTTAGCTTCTACTACGGCTCAGATTGATCTAGCTGTAGTTTTGGGGGGAGATGGGACTATTTTAGCTGCTGCCAGGCATCTTGCCCCTGAAGGCATACCCATTTTGGCGGTGAATGTAGGAGGACACTTAGGGTTTTTAACTGAACCTTTTGAATTGTTTAAGGATACAGAAAAAGTTTGGCAGCGTTTGGAATCAGATATTTATGCTGTACAAAGTCGAATGATGTTACAAGCTGGGTTATATGAAGGAAATCGCACTAATCCTGAACCTGTTAGTGAAAAGTTTTTTTGCTTAAATGAGATGTGCATTAAGCCAGCTAGTATTGACCGAATGCCCACCTCAATTCTGGAAATGGAAGTAAATGGACAAGTTGTGGATCAATACAGCGGAGACGGCTTATTGGTGGCTACTCCTACGGGGTCTACTGGTTATACAGTATCTGCTAATGGACCAATTTTACATCCAGGAATCGAAGCAATCGCAGTTACTCCTATTTGTCCTTTAAGTCTTTCAGGTCGTTCTATTATTTTGCCACCAAGGAGTACGGTGAGTGTGTGGGCTTTGGGTGATCATGAAGTCAATACAAAACTGTGGGCAGATGGTTCTTTAGCTACTACAGTTTGGCCAGGACAAAGAGTCGTAGTCGAAATGGCAGACTGTCAAGCGAAGTTCATTATCTTAAGAGAAGGCTATTCTTTTTACGAGGTTATACGAGAAAAATTACAGTGGGCAGGAACAAGAGTTTATTATGAATCTAATGGAGAGAGTGGTTAAGGAATATGAGTTCGGAGTTCGGAGTTTGGAGTTCGGATTTATAAAACATCAAATAATGGGGATAGGTTTTAGGTTTTAGGGATAATTTACTTCTGGTCCAGTTTAAGTTGTTTGAATTGAACTACTTATACTAAATCCGCTTACCAAAGTATACTTTTAATTTAAAGCATAAAATTAGCTTGGACCCTCCTGACTTCTGACTTCTGACTTCTGACTTCTGATATCCGCAGGTGTATCCTTTAGGAATCCTTTAGGACTTCTCGCAAATTTAAAGTGTTGTATCTAAACAGGATTTAGTATTACTCGACTGTCAATTACTATTGGACACAACGAAACCCTGCAAAAACTTGTCTTACCCAAGGATAATACCAATTACGAAAACTACTCCTTAAAGCCCAAGGAAGAGTTGCCCAACTGCCACCTTTTAATACTCGATGTTGACCATCAAAATATACTTGGGAATAACCAGGATAGGGATAGTATTCAAATTTTTCGTAACCTAAAAACCGTGAAGTAGTCCATTCCCAAACATTACCTAGCATACTATAACAACCCCAAATACTTTTGGTATCGCAATCAGCATCAACGGGGATACTATTAAATAGTTGATTATTGTTTTTTTCTAGAGCATCTAAACATTTTTTCTGCCACTTTTTAAGTACTTCAGGTTTAAATTGGGCTGCTTTTTCCCATTCTGCTTCAGTAGGTAATCTTTTACCAACAAAGTTGGCATAGGCTTCTGCTTCGTAATAATTTACTCCACATACAGGATAATTATTACATTGAGAAATATTATCCCAGTAAAGGGGTTGAGATAGGGGATTGCTTTGTAACCACTGCCAACCTTCTTTTGACCAATATTGAGACTTTTGATAACCATCTGCCAAGATAAATGTTTGATATTGTTGGCAGGTGACAGGATAAGTATCTATATAATAACTATCTAAATATATTTTATGGGTAGGTCGTTCATTATCCTGGGCTTTTATATTATTACTGCCCATGAGGAAATCCCCTGCTTTGATCTGCACCATATCGGTAACATTTGGAGAATTTTCTATTTGGATATTTCGCTGATTTAGATCAAATATGTTTGAATTTATCTTATGATTTTGTAAAACTATACTAATAGTTTCTTGATGCTGACATTCATGTTGAATTAGCCACCACCAAAGCCGTTCCTGCTGTTGTATTGGTGCAGTTTCTAAATACTGTAAAACTTTATTTCTTACTATATCTAAGTAATTTTTGATCGCAGTAAAATCTGGTAAATTCTGTCTTTCAGTTTTGGGTAATCCATCAGCAGCAAATAACTTATGATATTCAGGAAATAAAGGGGAATATCCTGCCAGATATTCTAATATCCAATAAGCTTCAGTAAAAGCAATATGTCCTAAATGCCATCCTATAGGACTAAAATCAGGATGAGATTGTTGTATAAAAGTATCTCGATTTACGTCAATAAATAAGCTTAAAGTTTGGTGACGACACTTAATTAAAGTGTGAGATATTGTTTCTTTAGTAGATAGATTGGATATTGACTTCAAGATTTTTTCCTACTGTAATAATGCTACTTTTTGGACAACTATTCCAATTTCCCTTAAACATTGGTTCTGAAGCAAGAATTACTCCACTAGGATACATGGGATCGTCTCGTAACCAATATAATGTGGGTTGGGGTTCACAATTAGCAAAACGAGATGCTACAATGCGATCGCCATCAGCTAAAATAAGATTAGCAGACACATAGACTTCATCTTTATTAGCTAATTCTTCAAGTTGTTTTATGGAACTTTTTAAAGCTGTTTCTAAATCATGATTAGGATTATCTTGTAGTTGACTAATAATCAAAGCAAAGATATGTTCAGAATCAGTAGTACCGTGAATTGCTTGATAGGTATAATCATTTAAAAGGTTACGGATTGGACGGTATAAAGTATAACGGAATTTGTCAATGTAGCCATTATGAATAAACATTAGATTATTATCAGTAAATGGCTGACAATTAACTAAATCTACTGGTAAACCAGGAGTAGCACTACGAACGTATCCTAAAACGCAACTGGACTCGACATAGCGGGATAGTTGAGGAAGGTTAATATCGCTCCAAATTGGCAAAGTATGTTTGTATATGTAAGGTAAATCTTGCTTTTGTGAATGATACCAACCCAACCCAAATCCATCAGCATTAAGTATTCCTGCGGTCATTTCTTTAGGTTGATAACTTTGAACAATTAAAGAATGTTCTGGTTTATATAATAGGGTATCTAATTGGATATTTGAACCAATATATGCTAGTAAACGACACATTAAATTTTGAGGTTATTAATTTTTAAATGGTTTATATTGTATCTTAATTTTTTAGTAATTTTAAATTTTATTTGGCTTTATTCAATATAATATTGAAAAACTCTTAATTATTCATTTTAAATGCAAAAAAATGTATTGCCGCATTAAATAATTTTTAAGTTTATTTAACTAGAGGCACTAGTGTAAAATTTTAGAGCAAAACGCCAAAAAAAGATCGAAAAAATAAAAGAACTAATCGCTAAAATTCCTGATCCCAATATCCAGTTCATTTGAGTACGCCCTAACATTACTTCTGCTGGTACAGTGGTAAGAAATGCCACAGGCACAATGAAAGTAAAAAAGAACCGATACACAACAGGATAAGCTACAATTGGATTCTTTCCAGCTTCCAACAATCCCCGTAAAACTTCTGTGACATTGTAGATTTTTACAAACCAAATGCTAGTAGCACCTAAAATAAACCAAATACTATAAAGCATAATAAAGCCAAAGCTTACGGGAATAATACTAAGTAAATAATTTTCCCAACTCAGCCCTAATTTTGCTCCTGTATAAGTAACCAAAATTATGCCAAAAATTAGATCGGGAAATCCCCAAGGAGATAAAACTCTGGTGGACAGCCAAAATTGACTACTTACTGGTTTGAGTAAGACAAAATCCAGGGTTCCTTTTTCTATTTGCTCTACAATACGATTTAAATTGGGAACTAAAAAAGTTGCAGAAAATCCTTGCAAGAGGGTAAATATTCCTAACACAATTAGGGATTCTTCCCAACTCCAACCACTAAAAGTATAACCAGTACGATAAAACAAAAATAAACCAAAAATACTGCCGATTAAATTAGCAATGCTAGTGAAAAATGCGATCGCAAAATTTAATCTATATTCTAACTCAGCAGCGATCGCAGTTGTCCAAAATAAACTTAATATCTTGAGATAACGCATTTAACATTTAACATTTAACATTTAACATTTATCATTTATCATTTATCATTTATCATTTATCATTTAACATTTATCATTAAACATTGACGGTGAGGGATGCTTTCGGTTAGAAAGCATATCCACACGCGCAGCGACTGCCGTAAGGCTCACCGTGTTTAACATTTATCATACTTGTTTTTGAATTTTAAGTTATAATATTTAATTACTACAAAAATAGTACTAAAAATGGAGTTACAAGACTATTTGCGAAATCAGGGATTAACTAAGTTATGTAATAAATTTAAAATAAAAGTTAATCGTCATCAAGATTTTCCGAATTTAGTTTGTCTAAAATATTCTCAATTAGAATCTCCTTTGGATCATAAAATAGTACAGCAATGTCGTGGAATTATTTTAGATGAAAAAGAAAATTGGCAAATAGTTTCTTATCCTTATGATAAGTTTTTTAACTATGGAGAAAGCCAGGCAGCAGCTATTAATTGGGATGATGCGGTAGTCTATGATAAGTTAGATGGCTCTCTAATGATTCTCTATTATTATCAAGAAAAGTGGCAAGTTCAATCCAGTGGAACATCAGATGCAGCTGGAAAAGTTCATAGTAGTAAATTTAGTTTTAAGCATCTTTTTTGGCAAGTTTGGCAACAATTAGGATACAAGTTACCAGAACCTACAAACTATTGTTTTATGTTTGAGCTGATGACTCCTTACAATCGTGTTGTGGTGCGTCAAAATAGTAATAATATAGTATTGCATGGAGTGCGCAATATTCAAACATTACAAGAAGAAAATCCTTTACATTGGGGTAATAAAACTGGTTGGGAAGCAGTTAAAACTTATCCCTTCAGTGATTTAGAAACAGTAATTGAGAAGAGTCAAGACTTAGACCCTATGGAATCTGAAGGTTATATTGTATGTGATGATCAATTTAATCGCATTAAAATTAAATCTTCAGAATATGTAGCGATTTCTCACATGAGAGATGGGTTTACTACTCGTAAGTTAATTGATGTGGTATTAACCAATGAAGGAGAAGAATTTTTAACTTATTATCCAGAATGGCAAGTATTGTACGATCAAATAAAACTAAAATATGAAACCTTAGTGCAAGAAATTGAAACTGTTTATTTACAGCATCAAAATATTCCAAATCAAAAAGATTTTGCTTTAAGTGTAAAACATTTTCCTTATTCAGGTACACTGTTTGCTTTACGTGCCAAAAAAGTAAGCAGTGTAAAAGAATCTCTTCAAAATACTTCTATTACTAAACTAGAAAAATTACTCAATATTGATTACAACATTTTGTGATTAATTACTCAGCACCAATCACTAACTATTAATAATCATGAAAAAAGTTTTAATTTTACAAGGATTACCAGCATCAGGTAAATCTCATTTCGCCAGAGAAATTTTATTAAAAGAACCAGGAAGATGGGTTAGAACCAATAAAGACTTATTAAGAGAGATGTGCCATGCTTCTTATTGGACAAAAAGTAATGAAAAATTTATTATTCAAATCAGAGATGAAACTATATTACGAGCCTTAGAAGCAGGTAAGCACGTTATTGTAGATGATACAAACTTCGGACATAATATTGAACATATTAAGCAATTAGTTAAAGGAAAAGCGCAAGTAGAAGTTGACAACTCTTTTCTAAAAGTTCCTGTAGAGGATTGCATTAAAAGAGACTTACTTAGACCACGTTCCGTAGGAAAAGATGTGATCATGAAAATGTATAATGATCATCTCTGTCCCTCAGAAAAAATCATTGAATATAATCCTAATTTATCGGATGCTATCATCGTTGATATGGATGGAACATTGGCTATTGTTGACCATAGAAATCCCTATGATGTTTCTTGTTGTGATTTAGATTTACCTAATAAACCAGTATTAGAAACAGTATTAAAATGGCAATCCAATACCACTATTATCATTGTTTCTGGACGTACTGATAATGGTAAAGAAAAAACTGAGATTTGGTTGAAAAAATACGGCGTAAATTATCAGCATTTATATATGAGAAAAATAGGAGATATGAGGAAAGATGCTATTATTAAACAGGAAATATACAATGATTTTATTCGAGACAAATATAATATTTTATTTATCTTGGATGACCGTCAACAAGTTGTCGATATGTGGCGTAGCTTGGGCTTAACCGTATTTCAAGTGGCCGAAGGGGATTTTTAGGTGAGAACTTGCAGTATAATTATGCATTGCTACTGTATCGATTGAGATATTCTAGCTGTTGATATCTAAATACTTACAGAAATAATGCCATCGCTAAAAACCCCGCGTCGGACAAAAATTGTTGCCACTGTTGGTCCTGCTACTCTTAAACAAGATGTATTACGTCAGCTAATTAAAGCAGGTGCAACTACCCTCAGACTCAATTTTTCTCATGGTACACAAGAAGATCATCAAAGAGCTATTCGTCTCATCCGTCAAACAGCCTTTGAGCTAAATCAACCAGTGGGGATTCTACAAGATTTACAAGGTCCCAAAATTCGCTTGGGCAAATTTGCTTGTGGCAAAATAAATCTCAAAAATGGCGACCCTTTTATCCTAACCAGTAGGAAAGTAGAATGCGATCAAACAATCAGTTATATAACTTACGACAAACTAATCGAAGAAGTCCCTGAAAACGCCACTATCCTCTTGGATGATGGGAAAGTAGAAATGCAGGTAGAAAAAATAGACCACGAAAATCAAAATCTGCATTGTCGGGTAGTAGTAGGAGGAGATTTATCCAGTAGCAAGGGGGTTAACTTTCCTGGGGTATGTCTTTCGATTAAAGCCTTAACGGAAAAAGACCGAGAAGATTTGATTTTCGGCTTAGATCAAGGAGTAGATTGGGTTGCACTGAGTTTTGTTCGTGAACCTGAAGATATTATTGAAATCAAAGACTTAATCGCTAGTGCAGGAAAATCTGTCCCAGTCATTGCCAAAATAGAGAAACACGAAGCTATTGAGCAAATGGATGCGATACTTTCTCTTTGTGATGGAGTAATGGTTGCTAGGGGAGACTTGGGGGTAGAATTACCAGCCGAAGATGTGCCAATTTTACAGAAAAGACTAATCACCACTGCTAATAAATTGGGTATTCCGATCATAACTGCAACCCAAATGTTAGACAGCATGGTAAACAATCCTCGTCCCACTCGTGCGGAAGTTTCTGATGTCGCCAATGCAATTCTCGATGGGACAGATGCAGTGATGTTATCCAACGAAACAGCAGTAGGAAATCACCCTGTTGAAGCAGTTAAAACTATGGCAAAAATTGCTCAACGCATCGAAAAAGAGCAACACAGAATTTCAGCAGACTCTGGGGGTGGGAGTAAATGGTCAATTCCCCATGCTATATCTGCTGCTGTGGGGCAAATTGCGGAACAGTTAAGTGCCTCGGCAATTATGACTTTGACTAAAACTGGCTCAACAGCGCGAAACGTCTCCAAGTTTCGACCTCAAACCCCGATTTTAGCTATCACACCTCATGTTCATGTCTCTCGCAGATTGCAACTAGTTTGGGGCGTAAAACCACTCTTAGTATTAGATCTTCCCTCCACTACCCAAACTTTCCAATCAGCCATCAATGTTGCTCAGGAAAAAAACTGGTTAGCTGCTGGGGACTTAGTAGTTATGACAGCAGGAACTTTACAAGGGGTAGCAGGCTCTACAGATTTAATTAAAGTAGAATTAGTCAAAGCTGTATTAGGGGAAGGACAAGGTATTGGACAGGGTGCAGTGAGTGGTAGAGCCAGAGTTGCAACTAATCCTAGGCAAATTGCTGATTTTAGTTCAGGAGAAATTTTAGTTGCACCTCATACCAATGTGGATTTTGTGGATGTAATTCGTCAAGCATCAGGAATTATTACTGAAGAAGAAAGTCTGACTAGTCATGCTGCGGTTCTAGGTTTGCGCTTAGGTATTCCCGTCATTGTTGGGTTTAAAGGTGCAACAGAAGTCATCCGCGAAGGTGCAATTCTCACCTTAGATGCCAAACGAGGTAAAGTCTATTCTGGTGCAATGGCTAATATGAGTGAGATCAAACCAAGTATGGGTTCCTAATTTAAAATATTTCCTCCCATAAGCTTCTGATAACGCACTACTAATTCTTGTTTTAATCGAGGATAATTACTTAAATTATGATTTTCTAAAATAAGTTTTTCTGCTGCATCTCTGGCTAAGTTTAAAACTTCTTGATCTTCTACTAAACTAGCTAAAGCAAAGTCTGGTAAACCTGATTGACGAGTCCCTAAAACTTCCCCTGGACCCCTAAATCTCATGTCCATTTCCGAGATAAAAAAACCATCATTAGATTGTTCTAAAACTCCCAATCTTTGTTTGGCTTCTTGACCTTTACTACTACTCATTAAGAAGCAATAGGATTTATGTTCTCCTCTTCCCACTCTACCTCTTAACTGGTGTAATTGGGATAAGCCAAAACGTTCTCCATGTTCGATTACCATTACTGTGGCATTGGGAACATCTACCCCTACTTCAATAACAGTTGTAGAGACAATTATTTGAGTTTCATTATCTCTAAAAGCCGTGAGTGCTGCATCTTTTTCTGTCGAACTCATGCGACCATGTAATAAGCCGATTTTAAATTCAGGGAATACTGTTTCAGAGAGTCTTTTATGTTCTTCTACTGCTGCTCTTAAGTCGAGTTTTTCCGATTCTTCTACTAGAGGGAAGATAATATAAGCCTGTCTTCCTTGCACTATTTCTCTTCTTATTAAATCATATACCTTTTTGCGATCGCGTCCCATTTTGGCATAAGTTTCTATAGGCTGTCTTCCTGGGGGTAATTCGTCTATCTGACTCACGTCTAAATCACCGTGTAGGGTTAAAGCGAGGGTGCGGGGTATGGGTGTGGCTGTCATACTCAGAACGTGGGGAGAGTTGCCTTTTGCTAGGAGTTTGGCTCTTTGATGTACTCCAAAGCGATGTTGTTCATCGATTACAACTAAACCCAATCTACTGAATTTTACAGGGTCTTGGATCAGAGCGTGAGTTCCTACTAAAAGGGGTAATTCTCCTGTTTCTAGTTGGGTGTGAATTTCTCGGCGTTTAGCAGTTTTAGTCGAACCCGTGAGTAACTCTACAGGAAGATGTAAGAGGTTGAACCAGTTTACTAATTTACGATAATGTTGTTCTGCTAATACTTCTGTCGGTGCCATGAGTGCAGCTTGATATCCCGACTGAATTGCTGCTAAAATAGCAAACACTGCTACGATGGTCTTTCCCGCGCCTACATCTCCTTGTACCAAACGATTCATCGGTTTGGAAGATTGTAAATCGCCAAAGATTTCATTAACTACACGCTGTTGAGCGTTAGTGAGTTTAAAAGGGATAATCGCTTCAAATCTATTAATAAGTTCTCCAGTAGCGGAAAAACTCGCAGTACTTTGTTTTTCTTTGAGGAGTTGACGGCGTTGTAAAAATCCGAGTTGCAGATAAAAGAATTCATCAAAAATTAATCTGCGTCGGGCATGAGCTAGGATATCTTGATCTTGAGGATAATGGATATTCGCGATCGCGTCTTTTAATTTTAATAAGTCGTATTGTTTGCG
>JASJDB010000241.1 GCA_030065315.1 Xenococcaceae cyanobacterium MO_167.B52
GTAGATGGGCAGACACGCCCCAAAGTAGTCTAGGTTAGTTGAAGCGTGCAAGCACTCAAAAAGAGGGGACTTCTGGTTCTAGCCCAAGCTATCAATGTTGCCTAGAAGCTCGCATGGGTTTACCCTGCGAGAGTGTCACAATCGAACTCGGTTCCAGTAAACACAATCGAGGCTGAATCAAACGAATTAAATGTCCTCTGATATCCAATACTTGATTTTGAAATAATCGATACCATTGCTGTGCTTGTTCTGATGGACACCGTAAACGCAAACGAGATGAACGATTGAGATAAATTAATCCTTGTCTATCTAGTATTCCAGGAATAGTGGATAAAATAACTTCAGGGGGAAAATCCTTAACTGGAGAATCTTCTAAAATTATCTTGCTTGAATTTTCTGAAACTATATTCTTTAAAGCAGAATAAAGAGAATAACCATGATCTGCTGGTAAAGTTTTACCTCTGAGGGCAAATTGAATTTCAAGAAAGTTCACTGTTTAACTCCTTTTCAAATTACTAATAATTACCTTTAACTGCTCAATCAAAGTAGGTAAGTTTTCTTTAACAACTTGCCAAACAATATCTAAATCGATATCTCCATAAGCATGAATTAAGCGATTTCGCATACTTACAATTGCGTGCCAAGGAATTTCTGGATACTTGAGACATTCTTCTCTCGGAATTTTATTGGCAGCTTCTCCAATAATTTCCAGAAGACGCACCACTGCCAAATTTAACAACCGCTCGTTATCCAAATCCTGGCGTGTTTTTCCCTGAGTTATCTCAACTGCTTCTTCGGAATAACGCAGCATATCCTCTAATCTATCTAAAGTTCTAGGATTTGACATACTGAACTACTGCTTCTTGTCCTACTTTTTCACGAATTCTGGGACTCAAAAATCCTAAAGTATTCAAATCTACTTTGCGCCCTAAAATTTGGGTTAATTCTGCCTCCATTTCAAAAAAAGCTAATCCAGGTATGCGATCTGGTTCAAATTCAACTAAAACATCAATATCACTTTCGGCTTTAAAGTCTTCCCTTAAAACAGAACCAAATAGTGCCAATTTCGTAATGTGATTGCGTTGGCAAAATTCATCTAACTGCTGGTGAGGAATCTTAATTTTTACTGGTTGACTCATGTTTAAAACACCTTAATTATTTTCATAATTACAATTCATCGCTGCTATTTCTTTCTGCACCATCTCCACCAACTCAGGGGGACTTTTGACCACCGCACCTTTGCCATAACCCAAAACCCAACGTTTTAGGTCATTCAGTCCACTAACGTACATTTGCAAAGTCAATGAACCATCAGGATGTTCGATTAATTCTTGGGAAGGATGCCAGCGTCTTTCCCTAATAAAGGGAGCAGTAGCACTATCGAACCAAATTTCTATCAGTTGAGGTACACCACCTACTTCATGTTGAAAGATCATAGACAAATGACCTTTCGCATCAAAATCAGGTTGGACGGTAAATTCTTCCTTTAATATTTTTAGACTACGAATTCGGTCAATGCGAAACCATCGCACTTCCTGACGTTTATGACAAAAACCAATTACATAGGGATTGGTTCCCCGATATATGTGCAGTAAATAAGGGTCAAATTTGCGTTCAGTATTTGTATTACGACTGGCAGTAAAGTATTCCATCCAGACAGATTGAGAATCTTTGCAAGCCAGTTCTAACCTATGCCAGATTAAAGGGTCAAGATGAATTGATGCTCCAGAACTGAATAAGATACGTTCATCAGCTATTTTTTGTAGATCCACCCAAGTGGCTTCTGGTAATCTTTCACTCAAACGAGCAATGGCAGAACGCAACTCCTCAATATAAGCACTACCAGAATAGTTTTCTAGCATTCTTGCTCCCAAAATCAGAGCAAACAATTCTCCTTGAGACAGAGAAATACTAGGCAATCGCCAATCTGGGTTGGTGTAATGCCATCCTTGTTGCTTGTTGTTTTCTAATGGAGCATTATAGCGATCACGCAAAAAAGTAAGATCGTCATAAATAGTCCTTACACTTACCTCCATAGCTTGGGCTAAACTTGGCTGAGTTTGCCTAATTCCAGAACGCAGTAAGGAATCAATTTTTAGTAGTCTTTCTAGACGACGGGACATGAGTAACTCACAAAATTACAAAGTGATTCCATCATAAGGGAACTACCTAGCAAAAATGCTTCCGCTTAATTTAGAATTTTGGTTTATTATCGATATTTAATTGTTCGTTCATATTGTTTAATTCTTTAAAACGTTGTATCCGTTGTATCAAATCAAAATCCCCAACATTACAATTATTGAAAATTTCATCAATAATCCCAATTCTTTATTTATCGAAATTCGGGATGAAGTTGACTGGGACACAAGAATTAAAGCTAGAAAAACTGCCAGCTTTGGGGTTGCCTATAACTATTCAGGAATAACTTATATCCTGAGACACCAATGATAGAATGTCTGATTCCAATTTGTCATAAAATTAATTCTGAAATTGGATTTTTTCCCAATAATTGTTTGATGAACTACTATCTAGATGGCAATTCTAAAATGGGATATCATTCTGATTCCGCAGCAGAACTAGAAAAAGATACAGGAGTAGTTATTATATCTTTGGGAGCCGAAAGGCATATTTCCTATCGAAGCAAGTTAAATAAAGAGCATAAAGTTAGATATAAACTGAAAAATGGTGCTTTACTTTATATGGATAATGACGTGCAAACAAAGTGGATGCACGCCATACCGAAAGAAAAAAATATAGGAGAGCGTATTAGCTTGACTTTCAGAAAAATCACTCAGTCGCAAAATTATACCATTTCTCAAAACTAGCTAGATAGATAACCAAATTATTTTTTATTAATTAAAATATCGAAAAGCTTTGCAAAGCAAAGCTTATAAGTTTTTAAACCATAATTTTTGACTCACAATTAAGTCTCCAGTGACTTTTCAGAAATGGTATTAGTTAAAATTTTAAACTGCGAATTGCCTCTAATAATCCCCTAGCTTTATTTAAAGTTTCTTGATACTCGTTTTCTGGGACAGAATCTGCAACTAAACCTGCGCCTGCTTGTACCGAAACTATGTGAGTATCACCAGTACCAGGACGTACAATCATCGTTCTGATGGTAATAGCACTGTTTAACTGTCCTTCAAAGTCATAGTAACCATACACACCCGAATATGCCCCCCTCCGTTCTGGTTCCAGTTCATTAATAATTTCCATCGCACGTATTTTCGGCGCACCACTCACAGTTCCTGCGGGAAAACAAGCTTTTAATAAATCCCAGGCGGTTTTATTGGGTTCTAGCGTGCCAATAACATTACTGACAATGTGCATCACATGGGAATAGCGTTCGATAGTCATTAGTTCATCTACTCGAACACTACCTTTATCGCAGACTCTTCCTAAATCATTGCGCCCTAAGTCAACTAACATGATATGTTCAGCAATTTCTTTGGGGTCAGCTAGTAAATCTTCCGCAAAAGCTTGGTCTTCTTGAACAGTTTTACCTCTGGGTCTGGTTCCTGCAATGGGTCTTACTGTAGCCTGTAAGGTACCATCTTCTTGTTTTTCGGCTTTAACCATAACTTCTGGTGACGAGCCGATAAGTTGCCAATCTCCAAATTGATAGTAACTCATATAGGGAGATGGGTTAACTAAGCGCAAGGAACGATAAAGATTAAACGGATGACCTTTATAAGAAGTTGACAGTTTTTGGGATAGTACTACTTGAAAAATATCCCCAGCGCGGATGTATTCTTTAGCTTTCTTGACGTTGTTACAGAATTGTTCTTGAGAAGTATTACTTTGATAGACCAGGTCGGGTTTAGTTTCTGTGGTGCTTCTCCATTCTAGGGAAGTAGCCTCTACTGGGAGGGGTAATTGTAACTTCAGGATTAATTTATTTACACGATCGCAAGTTTCTTGATAAACTTGCTCGACATCTTTACTGGTATCCCGTAAATCTCCATATGCGATCGCCCATATCTTCCTCTGTACTTGATCAAAAATAATCAAGTTATCGATCTGCATCCATACTCCATCAGGGACATCATCTTTAGTAGCAGGATAGACGGAAACTCTCGGTTCAATCCAATGAATTAATTCATAACCCCACACACCAAACAAACCGCCAATTCCTGGGGGTAATTGGGGTAAAGTTATAGGTTTAATTACCTCTAGACACTGGGCTAAAATTTCAAAGGGATTTCCTGTAAATTCTTCTTTTGAGCCATCTCTGTGGGTTTGGGTGGTAGTATTACCCCTAGCTTCTAAAATCCAAACAGGATCGCATCCTAAAAAGCTATAGCGACCAAGATTTTCTCCCCCTTCTACGGATTCTAGTAAAAAACTATAAGGCTGTCCCGCACAAACCTTGTACCAAGCAGAAACAGGAGTTTCTAAATCAGCAGCGATTTCTTGATACACAGGAATGAAGTTACCTTGCTTTGCTAGTTCGGAAAAATGCTCGAAATTAGGGAAAATCATAAGGAATTACGCGTTTATTAATTAGGTAGTAGGTAGTAGGTAAACCATCAATTACTAACAACTAAGCACTAACTACTAACACTTACTAAATATAAATCAATTGAGACTATAGTAAAGCAGCAGCTTTTTCTGATAAGGGGGAACGCTCTCCTTTATATAGAGTAATATGACCTGCTAAAGATTCATTTTTAAAGCGTTCTGCACCATAGGTTAGACCGTTACTGGCTGCATCTACATAGGGATTATCAATTTGTTCTGGGTCGCCAGTTAAAACAATTTTTGTCCCTTCTCCTGCACGGGTTAGGATCGTTTTTACTTCGTGAGGAGTTAGGTTTTGCGCTTCATCTACAATCAGAAATTGTTTGGGGATAGTACGACCTCGAATGTAAGTAAGAGGTTCAATTTGCAACAAACCTTGTTCTAAAAGTTCTTCATGTCCTCTTCGCCAATGAGCAGCTTTGCCTCTAGAATCTTGAGTACCAAAAATGAGGTCAAAATTGTCATAAATTGGTTGCATCCAAGGGGTCAACTTTTCCTCAACGTCCCCTGGTAGATAACCAATATCTTTACCCATCGGAATTATAGGACGGGAAATTAACAAACGGGTATAGACTCGTTCATCTGCTACTTTTTGCAACCCAGCAGCAATGGCAAGAAGGGTTTTACCTGTACCAGCTTTACCCATCAGAGTAACAAAGGGAATGGAATCTTCTAGAAGTAAATTGAAAGCAAATTGTTGTTCGCGGTTATGAGGTCGAATGCGAGAAACTCCTGAAGCTGGTATTTTAATCAAAGGTACTAAATCATGACTTTTGCCATCTACCATTGCTAGAGCGGTATGGGAAGGATTATTCTGATCGATTAGAGTAACGGCTTGATTGGCAAATAATTCTTGTTCTAGATGTATAGAGCCTTGGTCAAAAAATTGCTGAATTTCATCACTGCTAACGAGGATTTCTGCAATATCGCTGTAAAGTTGTTCAATATTGACTTTGTCGGTAGTATAATCTTCCGCTTTAAGTCCTAATACATCAGCTTTGATTCTTAAGTTGGTGTCTTTACTAACTATAATTACTGGACATTGACATTGTTGCTGATATTCTAAAGCAACTGCCAAAATTACATTATCAGCTAAATGTACACCTAGTTCTTGAGGCAGAGTCTTTAAGGTGTTGCGATCGCAAAATTCCACTGATAAAGTACCACCACTATCTAGAGTAATACCTTTAGTGATATTGCCTAACTTTCTTAATTTATCTAAATTTCGTGATACTTCTCTGGCATTACGTCCAATACTATCAGATTGTTTTTTGAAGCGATCCAATTCTTCGATAATAGCAATGGGCAATACAATGTCATTGTCTTCAAAACGGAACATAGCTTGAGCATCGTGGAGCAAGACATTAGTATCAAGAACAAAAGTTTTTTTCATAGTTGATCGGACATAGGAACGAAAAATAGCAGCTTAAAGACTGTTTTAGTCTATTTGTTCGGTTTAATCACGATTTTGACATTTAACTTTTCACTTGCCGACCATTTGTAAACACTTATTAACTTAGGGTACAGGTTCCTTGACAGACGGCTGAAATGTTTTAGAACAAACATTCGCGTCCTTTCCTTTAGGGCGACCCAAAATTGGTCGAGAGGGTCGGCGGGGTCTCCCCGCCATGACCAACCGAGGTGTTGGGTAGAGGTACAAGCTTATTCTTAAAGTTCTCCCGTTGCTAACATTTGAATCAAACGAGGAACTCCAGGATCGAATCCTGCTAAATCCCAAGCCAGATTATCATTCGGGTCTACTAAGCTAATACGATAAGGTGCAAGAGTGACATATACCGCCTTAAGATTGGGATTAATTTTACGGCGATACTCCGCCAAAGCTTGAGAGGGATGTTTTCTTCCCGCCCAACTTTCATTATCAGTCCAAAAACAAACTACATCTGCTTTGAACTTATTTTTAATCATCCAA
The DNA here is from genome assembly GCA_030065315.1 of Xenococcaceae cyanobacterium MO_167.B52. Taxonomy (GTDB): domain Bacteria; phylum Cyanobacteriota; class Cyanobacteriia; order Cyanobacteriales; family Xenococcaceae; genus JASJCP01. The sequence continues at coordinate 6,455 of JASJDB010000241.1, forward strand.
TCGTAAGCGACAGAAGCATCTGTCCCACCAAAGTTTTGGTTACTGGCTTTCTTCAAAGCGGAACTAAAAGAATCACTCCGAGAAATACCCAGATCGATAAATTTAGTGGAAAAGCCCCGAATCATATAGTTCTTTTCTGCCTTAGCCGTTACTAATGCCATGGCTGTGGCAATTTCACAGCAACTTAAGCCAATAGAACTTACTTTGTAGGAAGACATAGAACTAGAAATATCTACCGCATGGAGAAATACTTTCTTAGTTGGTTCAACTGTCTCAAAAGATAGTTCTAAAGCCTTTTCCAAAATATCCACAATCCGAGGTATGGGAGTCCAAGTCTTGTGACTACGCCCAATTTTTCCCCCAGACTGATAGGTTTTGAGGGCTTTAAGAACATCAATTGGGTGAATTCTGCCACGACGTAAGTAGTTTTTGTTATTCAGCACATCTTGAACTCGCTTTAAGTTCTTGTTGCGATTAACTTCTAACACCCCTAACTGAGTTAAAGAACCTAAATTACGCAACATCGCACCTATGGGCATAGACTCAAAAAGCAATTGCCAGGCTTGCTGATCCATATTGCCTACAGGAGCAGCCATTTCATGAGTTAAACGACCATTTGCGATCGCAACTTTAGTTTGATCTGGATTCCGTTTGAGCCACTCATACCACCAAATCTGAGCTAAAGCTTCAGAAGGAATATCTGATGGTAATTCACTCCAGCCATTAACCGCCCATTCAAACAGGCGATCGTGATCTTGTGTAGGGGGTAAAGGATGAAACAAGCGCAAAGCATCACGATGCTTAAAACCATGACGTTGTTGATATTTAAGTAGCTGATATGCCAAGCCTTTAACATCTTCTCGCAATAGCCAAGTTCTACCTACCTCTTTAATAATTTTGCCAAAACCACGTAGAGATTTAGTGTAGTTTAACCATTCATAAAAATGACTCCCAGTCCGCACCACTTGAGAGAAAATTTCTCTAAAAGCATTTTTAGCTTCGGGAGTTTCTCCCATAGACAATAAGACTAAAGCGAAAATTGGCGCACTATTATTTAGAGAACGACCATCACTAGCATAGAGAATTTCCTCAGCAACACGGGCAGGATTTTCTGCTACTGCTTGAGATACAACGTCAACAAAATCTCCAGTTAATTCTCGTTTATCTGCATAATAAGTACTTTGGGCAGTACCAATTAACAAACAACGTCTTAGCATCTGCCAGATGCCAGCATCAAACATCCAACCACCAGAACGCCCTTGGATCATTTCCGCTTTTCGTCCTGGTATAGGCTGAGTTTGAGGAGTACCTCTTTCTTTATTAGTAAAAAAATTATAATTCATTTTACCTCCAGCCCTTTCAGGCGAATTTATCTAAATTAGTTCAGTTACTTTTATTTAATTAACTGAGCAGGGGGCGGTATAGGAATCGAACCTACAAAAACCGATAACCCTAATTCTTCGACCCAAAAGGATAAGTTGTGAACAAGGATTTTTTTCCTCAATAGCTAACTAACTACCGAGAAAGTACCGCCCCAAGATGGAAAACATTTGTTGGTGCGACGAAGTAGGACTTGAACCTACAAGACTTTTAGTCACTAGAATTCGATAACCTTCAACTCTTCGGTCTTGATAGACAAATTCCGAATCAAAGCTTTTTTTCTATCGCGTTTACCAATTTCGCCATCCGTCGCATATTATTAAAAACATTCTCCTAGTCTCTCCATCAATCTCAACCATATAAACTACACAATACAACTTCTTTATAAGGAGGTGGAGCAGGAGTCGAACCTGCAATCTCCAGCGAATTAAGGGGGGATTCGTTAGGAAAGACGATAACCCTCAATTCTTCAGCCCTTTCGGACAAAATGGTGCTTTGCCAGTAGCAACCCACCCCATATCATTTGTCATTGATCATTTGTCATTTGTGCAAAAAACCAGACAGGGTAAGGTTTGATACAGAATGTTTAATGTTCAATGATTTAAGGTAATTTGGTGCGTTGGGCGGGAGTCGAACCCGCAATCGCCGAACCCTAATCGATAACCCTAATTCTTCGACCCTAAAGGATAAGTTACGAACAAGGATAATGCTGCCTTACCATTTGGCTACCAACGCTTGTTAAGTAATTTTGGTGCATTGGGTGGGATTTGAACCCACGACCACTGGGAATAACCCAGTTGCTCTACCGATAACCTTCACTCTTCGACCCATAAGGATAAAGTACGAACAAAGATGTTTGATACTGAGCTACCAATGCTTGTTTTAAGGTAATTTGGTGCGACGGGTAGGACTCGAACCTACGACCAGCCGATTATGAGTCGATAACCCTAATTCTGCGACCCCGAAGGATAAGTTGTGAACCAGGATAATGCTGCTCTACCCACTGAGCTACCGTCGCTTGTTAAGTTATGTTGGTGCGTCGGGTAGGATTTGAACCTACGACATTCTGGCTGGATTGCGATAACCCTAATTCTGCGACCCCGAAGGATAAGTTATGAACAAGGACTTTTTTTCAGATGCTCTACCACTGAGCTACCGACGCATATTATTGAACTGTTTAATCAAAGCTAAGAGTTTGATTTTTTCCCAGCTAAATTTGGAGGAAAGGAGCTAATAGCTGACACAACCAAGATTTTTGACCCAGACCAAAAAGGTATTTAAAATGCTGACCACTCAGCCGAGTGGAAATCTCTAGGCTTTATGGTGACCTGTAACCAAGCTCTCGGATTTGATCGAGCTTTAACCTTTACAATTTGATATTTGAAATTCTAAGGTTTGAGAGTTATTTCTTAAGCTTTAAGCTTTAAACTTTAAGCTTTGAAACTATGGTGCAGATGGTGGTTCGTTAAGCCACAACACACTGGGTTAAAACCAGATGCTCTAAACTTTTGAGCTACATCCGCTTTTTTAAACCATAAATTCAGAGATTTTCGAGTGACCAGCAAGTTTTCTTATTTATAATTAATCAGCAACGTCAATAGTAGTTCTAGCATTACTAATAGATAAAACTCGATCTACCGTAGATTTGAACTCTTCTATAAAGTTTTGTCGCCTTTCATTTTCTTCAGACAAATTAACAGGATCGAGTAGTTCAATTCCTTCCCTAGCCAGGAAACTATCTGCCAAAGATTGATATCTGTCAGAAGCAGTATTGGCATTTCTGCCCAATACTTCCAGTGCCAATTTATCAAGACGCTCTTTGACCTTGGCTTGAGCCTGTTCGTATTTATTTAATGTCATACGATAGGCAGAGTGCATCGTGTTCAGGACTTCTTCATAGTAAGCAATGAAGTTTTTCATTTCAATTGCTTCAGCGACAGTCATTTCTTCATTAGCTACTGAAACCATTGTAGTAGCATTAGACAAAACGATCGCTCTTTTAATAACTCTTCTCCTATTAATTAAAGCATCAACTCTTTGTAATGCCGATCTCGCTTTAGTTTGGTACTCTTCTCTACTTCTAAAACCAGTTGGCACTTTACCAACTTCGACAAAAGTAATTAAAGCATTATTTCCTAAATCTGCTCTGGCAGAATCAATCCGTTTTTCCAACAGAGTCAATTCAGCCAAAGCATCTGTTACTGTCATTTGAGTCAATTTAGTTTCACCTCCTTTAAATTTACAATTTGTCTAATACTCCTGGTGG
>JASJDB010000242.1 GCA_030065315.1 Xenococcaceae cyanobacterium MO_167.B52
ACATCGTGCATGAAATCCACTCTTTAGTTTCTTTTATAGCAACTGCTTTTTCGGTAGTCCTATTCTCAATCAGACTCTTTTGTTGCGGTGAGCAGTAACCTGGAATCAATATTGACTGATGAATCTTCTCCTATTTCCACTGTAACAAAGATAATATAAGCTTTATTTGCAACAATAGCTGAATATTTAACATTTTGTGGTAGTGAAGAAAGGTTGATTTCAATTCGATCTGATTTTTCAACAACGTCGCCACTCTGTATCTGTATCCATTGATTTTCTTTACGTGGTATAAAAGGGGGAATAAATAAAATTGTGACTTTTGTTTTATTATGATTAACTCTATATATTAACGGTTCACGAGATAAATTAACTGCGTCAGTTGAATTCATCTCTAATACAAGTTGAAGATCCCGTGCCAAACGTTCTTGTTTGTTAGCTGAAGAAATGTTTGGTAACAATGAACTAGACGTTATAAAGTTAAATTTACAACTCAGAACCAGTCTAACTCCCTCAAAGCGATCTTCAAATTGTAATCAAAAATCTAACAAACATTATATAAAACTTTTCAATAAAAAAAGTCTAACTACCGCAGTAGTCAGACTTTTTAGATTAAGATAATAAATGCTTAATTATTTGATCTTAGGTGCAATAAAACCAGAAGATTGCCATGTGGAAGAAATCAAACTTTCACTAAAATTACTTTCTTGCTTCTGGACAATTACAGGGAAAGCATCGTGGATTTTTGCTGCTACTTCAATTGTTTTAGCATCATAGGTGTTAGTTATTAGTTTGGGATACAAGCCAATACCAACGATGGGGATTAAGAGACAGGCAGTAATAAAAATTTCACGGGGTTCAGCGTCTATGTTAAAGCCATCTAGTTTAAGTTTAGGATTAGCTTCGCCGTAGAAAACTTCTCGCAACATTGACAGTAGATATATGGGAGTCAGAATTAGACCGACAGCAGTTAAGAAGAGGATCCCGACTTTGAAACTATTACTATAGACATCGCTAGTAGCAAGACCGAGGAAAATACTCAACTCTCCCACAAAGCCACTCATTCCAGGCAAAGCTAGAGAAGCCATTGCTCCTGCGGTAAACATGGCGAAGGTTTTAGGCATTTCTGTTGCCATACCACCCATTTCATCCATCATGAGGGTATGAGTACGTTCATAAGCTGTACCAGATAGGAAGAAAAGAGCAGCAGCAATTAAACCATGAGAAACCATCTGTAGCATTGCGCCGTTCATTCCTAAGTCTGTGAATGATGCGATTCCAATCAAGATGAATCCCATGTGGGAAATGGAAGAAGATGCTAGTCTGCGCTTGAGATTGGTTTGTCCGAAGGCGGTCCATGCACCATAGACGATATTGATTACTCCCAATACAACGAGTAAAGGAGCAAATTTAATGTGAGCATGGGGCAACATTTCAATGTTAAAGCGAATTAGCGCGTAACCACCCATTTTTAAGAGTACTCCTGCCAAAATCATGGAAATTGGTGCAGAGGCTTGGCTATGGGCATCAGGTAACCAGGTATGTAGGGGGAATATGGGTAATTTAACCCCAAAAGCAATCAGGAATCCGACATAAGCTAGTGTTTCTAGAGCTAGGGGATAGTCTTTCATCCCCAATTCGGCAAGATTGAAAGTTACGTTATCACCATAGAATGCCAAGGCTAATCCAGCGACCAGAATAAATATAGAAGCTAAAGCTGTATAAAGAATAAATTTAGTTGCTGCGTAAAGACGTTTCTTACCGCCCCATATGGAGATTAGTAAATATACTGGGACTAGTTCAATTTCCCACATTAAGAAAAAGAGTAAAATATCTTGGGCTGCAAAAACTCCAATTTGCGCGCTATATAAAGCTAGTACTAAGAAATAATATAATTTAGGTTTATTAGTTACTTTCCAAGAAGCAAGAATAGCCAGAGTTGTAATTAATCCTGATAAAAATATTAGAGGCATGGATAAGCCATCGACTGCCAAAGACCAACTTAATCCTAGTTGGGGCATCCAAGAATAGGTTTCTGTTAGTTGAAATTGGGAGCTTGTGATACTGTAGTTTTCCCAAAAGACATAAATCATGAGGGCTAGATCGGCTATAGCCACATATAGGGCATACCATCTGACGGTTTTACCTTCTTTGTCGGGAATGAGAGGAATAGCTAAAGAAGCTAGTAAAGGAAAAAGGGTTATGGCAGTTAGCCAGGGCATTGAGGCATTTTCCATTGTATTAGGCACTTATACTTATTGATGCTTATGCCTAATTGTATGAAGCTTTATTAAGAAATGACAAGAGTTACGTAATAAACTTTTCATGAAGTTTATTGGGATTTTTTCCAGGGTTTATACCAATTCTCAAAAAAAGTTAGCTTGAGTAAACCTAAAGTAGAGGCAAAAACAATGGGAGAATAATCATTCTAATTACAAAAAATTCTTAAAGTTTACGGCACCAAATCATAAATAATTTTTCTAATTCTACCCAGACAAAGATCAAAGTACTAAAGCCTAAACAAATTAGAAGCTGTTGTAAACTTAATATTTCTGTATCAAAGAAACTACGTAAAGGTGGAAGATAAATTAAAAGCAATTGTAAAACAGTAGTTACCAGAACAGAGCCTAAAAGATAAGGATTAGAAAATGGATTGAGTTGAATTGTTAAGCGTTTTTTTGATCGCACTGCCATGGCATGTCCCATTTGAGCTAGACAAAGAGTGGTAAAAACCATAGTCTTCCAACTATTGGGGTTGGTTGTTAACTCTGTTGCATGATAGGCATATACCATTAAAATAATGGTAATAATCGCAAAAATAATGCCAATACGGATCATATAAAACCCTAACCCATCGGCAAAAATACTCCCTTTGGGGTTAACAGGAGGACGTTTCATAATATCAGGTTGGGCGGGTTCAACAGCTAGGGCGAGGGCTGGTAAACCGTCTGTTACCAGGTTCATCCAGAGAATTTGTAAGGGAGAAAGAGGGACATCTGGCAGTCCAATGAGAGGGGCAGTAGCAATGACAATTACTTCTCCGATATTACTCCCCAGAATATACTTGATGAAGCGACGAATATTGCTATAGACCACTCTTCCTTCCTCTGTTGCAGCGACAATAGTAGCAAAATTATCATCTAGTAGCACCATATCACTGGCTTCTTTACTGACATCTGTGCCAGTAATACCCATAGCAATACCAATGTCTGCTTGTTTTAGTGCTGGAGCATCATTAACTCCATCTCCCGTCATCGCAACAAAACCATCTTTTTTCTGTAAAGCTTGAACAATGCGGAGTTTATGTTCAGGAGCAACACGAGCATAAATATTAGTCAGAAAAACTTCCTTTTCTAATTCTGACTGAGACATATATTCTAGTTGTTGTCCCGTCAAAACTCGACTGCCTGGTTGAGTAATTTGCAATTTTTTGGCAATCGCCATTGCTGTAAGTTGATGATCTCCCGTGATCATTATGGGGCGAATTCCTGCTTGCTTACACTTCCTCACCGCTTCTTGGACTTCTTTTCTGGGTGCATCCATCATTCCAACCAAACCCAACCAAATCATCTCTGTTTCGGTAGTTTCTGAACAATCCTCTGAAGGAATTTGACTTAGGGGTTTATAAGCTAAACCCAGAACTCTTAAAGCTTTTTCGGCTAGGCTTTCACTAGTCTGGAAAATATTATTTCTTGCTGCTTCTGTTAAAGGCAATATCTGCTGATCTTGTTGAAAAGAAATACATCTTTCTAAAATTAGTTCAGGAGAACCTTTGGTAAACATCAAATATTCACAATTTTCTAAGTAATTAGGCACTAGGGATGATAAATCACTAAAATTATCATTTTTCTTATGAGTCACGGTATCCTTATCCGAAGGTGTACCCTCTAGGGTTAGAACACCTTCGGATATACCTTTTAGGGTTAGGGCGTTCCCCGTTCCTCCTTCCTTGATCGGATAAATAACACTCATGCGTTTTCTTTCCGCAGAAAAGGGAAACTCTCCCACTCGCCTGGTATGACTATTAAAACTTTGTTGAGTAAAACCAGCTTTTCCTGCCAGAGATAATAAGGCTGCTTCTGTTGGATCGCCCAATATATCCCATTTAGATTGAGTATTTTGAAATAGACTGGCATCATTACATAAAATACCAGCGATTAAGAGTATTTTTAACTCATCACTGATATTATTGTCTGAATGTTCACTTTGATGGGATGAATTGGAAGGATCACATTCACCCCTACAGAATTTGCCTACTGGTTGGTATCCTTCCCCTGTAACTTCCCAGGAACCTCCTAAAGTTACTACTTGCTGGACGATCATTTTATTTTGGGTCAGAGTACCTGTTTTATCAGAACAAATAGTGTTAACTGAGCCTAAAGTCTCTACTGCGGGTAGTTTACGGATTAAAGCATTACGTTTCACCATTCTTTGGGTACCCAAAGCCAAAGTAACAGTAATTACTGCGGGTAAGCCTTCGGGTACTACGGCTACCGCCATAGAAAGGGATACTTCTACTAAATGTTGAAAATGACTCCATCCCGTTCTCAATACCCCAATCACAATTACCAAAACTACTAGGGAAACCGAACCAGTAACTAGAGCTTTACCCAACCCCTCCATCCTTTTCTGTAAAGGGGTTGGCTCAGTTTCGACTGACTGGAGCATTTGGGCGATTTTACCCAATTCTGTCTGCATACCCGTAGCGGTGATAACAGCTTTGGCTCTTCCTTGTAAAACTTCTGTACCAGTAAAAACTGAATTAGCGCGATCGCCTAAAGGAGTATCTGGTGCTAAACCTTGATGTAAATGAGATTTTAAAACTGGTTCTGCTTCTCCCGTTAAGGCTGATTCCCGAATTTGGAGATTAGCAGCTTCTATGATTTGTCCGTCCCCGCAAATGCGATCTCCAGCTTCTAAAAAAATAATATCTCCAGGAACTAACTGATCTGCGGTAATTTCAATTCTTTTCCCTTCTCGTAATACTTGCACCATAGGAGAAGTAAGATTTTTGAGAGCAGCAAGAGCCTTTTCTGCTCGACTTTCCTGCAAATAGCCTAAGATCCCATTAAGAGTCACAATAAGTAGGATGGCAATAGTATCCTTAAAAGGAATTTCCCCCTCGGTTATTCCTGAAGAGTGCAAATTAATTAAATCTAAGATTCCAGAAATAATAGCAACAGCAATTAACATCAGCAACATGATGTCTTTAAACTGATCTAAGAGAATTTCCCAAGAATTACGTCCCTTTGATTCCTGAATTGTATTAGTTCCATAATGTTGCAATCGGTTTTGGATGACGGAGACACTTAACCCTTTATTGCGATCGCTTTGTAAAACTGCTAAAGTCTGTTCTACAGTTTGGGTGTACCAAGGTTGTTCGGGTTGGGTAAAAGATGAAGATGCTTGATTCACAAGAAGTATTATTCGATACCTTTTTCTGAATTAATTATAGGAAGAATAGGAAACCCTTGATAATAAGCATATTTAACTATTGAAGGAAGCTAAAAAATTTAATTATGAATCAAATAAACTATGAACAAGACTATTATCAATGGACTCAAGCAATGGTCAAAGCTTTAAAACAGAGAGATTATACAAGTATAGATTGGGAGAATTTAATTGAAGAAATTGATGACATGGGAAAAAGTCAGAAACGCGCTATTGAAAGTTTATTAATGCGCCTGACAGAACATTTACTTAAGCTCAAATATTGGGATCAGGAAAAGACAAGAAATGCTAAACATTGGCGTTCTGAAATTGTTAATTTTCGGATTCTTCTCCACAAAAGACTGAAAGATTCTCCTAGCTTAAAAGCAAAATTAGATGAAACATACGAAGACATTTTGCCTGGTTGTAAACGTTCAGTAGAGCAACTATTTAATTTACCAGAAAACATAAAACTTGATTTAAACCATATTTTAGATGAAGACTGGTTTCCTGATTCTGATATTGATTAATCAATAATAAAAAGAAAGCCAAAAAGTTCCAGTCAATCTGTTAAGATTTATCCTCCTTCGAGGACTTAGTCATTGAACATTTAAGGTTCATCCCCTTTCGCGGATGTAGTCAACACAAAAGTTAAATATTTTGTAGCATTACTTAAAAAATTGAATATTCTTCTGAATAGAGAGATCTGTTAAAAGCAAGTGCTGCCTGATAGCGGTATGATAATTCTCAACTATTTGTGGGCGCATTCATTACGAGATGCTGATTGTAAGTGAAATCTTACCCTTTCTAACAAATCCTGGAAGCGAAAAGGCTTGGGGATGTAGTCGGTTATTTCAGTACCGTCCTGGCAAAAATCGTTAGCACTAACAATAATGATTGGAAGTTTGTATTCTTGATTCCGTAATTCTTTTAATACCGTCCAACCATCTTTAATCGGCAGTCCTAGATCGAGGAGAAGCAAGTCAAAATTTTGGCTTTGTACCATTGCCAAAGCCTGTTCTCCATCGTTGGCGATCGCTGTATTAAAGCCATTTTTCTGTAGTCCCTTTTCCATAAAAGAAGCAATACGAGGCTCGTCTTCAGCAATAAGAATGTTACCCATAATAATATTTCTTCAACTACTAATAATTCTAATGATAAACAGAATCTCCTAATTTAACCCCAAATTTATTGACCAACGCAGAGCAATCTTTCTTAGAATAACTTACTAGCAAATTCTATAGCTTCATTGACATTAGTAACTTTACCTTCGATATAGGCAATATTAATTTCTGTTAGCAGGGTTCCAATAATAGGAGATGGTTTAAGATCGAGTTCACGAATTAAATCATTACCAGTTACTAGGGGTTTAGGATGAGCTACGGGATCATCGGGATTGAGATATCTTTTTACTAAGGGAATGATAATAGATTTACTCATGCCCTTGGCGATTGCTTTTACTGCAATAATGGGAAAGATTTTTTTGACTTCCAAAAAGAAAAAGTATTGTTCTCTCAAACTCATCAAGTCACCTGTTCCCCCTTTTGAACAGCGGGGACTTGCGGGTGACCTTTGGTCAGTTAAAGTTGCTAACTGATTGAGGATTTTAATTGTTCCTAATACATTACGAATATGGGAACGAGAATATTTGAGTCTTTCTAATTCCAATTGTGCGGTAGGGATGTCAGAAGCAACCAAAGTAGCTAGTTTGGCTAAAGCTAACCATTGATGACAGCGATCGCCAAATCCAGGATAATTTACAGTTAAAAAATGTCCAGTTTCTTCTACAGTTTCTAATTCTGTGATGGTATTACGATCAACATGATTAAACCAAAGAGTGATTAAACCATCCTCCCAAGCCGATTTAAGCCAAGTATTACCTAAAGAACAAACCAAAAGATAGTTCAGTTCCGTTTGAACTCTTTCTGCTGCCATCTTGCCCAATAAACTAGCAAGAGACTGGATCGTTTTTCTAGTTTCTGGTTCGATTGTAAAGTTTAACTGGGCAGCTTGACGGTATCCTCGCAATAATCGCAGAGGATCGTCTTTGAGATTCTCCGCAGAGATCATTCTGATGCTTTTTTGGGCTAAATCCTTAATTCCTCCCAAAGGATCGATAACTTTTTGTTCTCTTACATCATATGCGATCGCATTAATGGTAAAGTCTCTTCTTTTTAAATCTGTTTCTAAACAGTCTCCTTCTTGCAAGGCAAAATCAAGAGTTGCTTGGGGAAATACCACCCGTGCAATCTCTCTAGCTTGATCTAAGATTACAAATCCCCCATTGTAGTGATAGGCAATGCGCTTTGCTGTTTCAATGGAATTTTCTGGTACCACAAAATCTAAATCTAAATAACTACCTTTTCTTCCCAAAAAAGCATCTCTAACTACCCCTCCTACTAAACAAGTGTGTGGCGGTAAAAACTCTACATCAAAAGGCAGAGCAGGAATGGTGAGAGATAAATTAGTAGTTTTTAAATTCATCAATTAGTAAATATCAATTAAACAAACTCCTAACTATAGATCGATCCGAGGTACATTAACAATAAAGCATCATTAGACAAAAGTTATGTGTATTTGTGTTAACTGTTACTTCGTTGATCGCTGTGAAACTTATCACGCTGTAGAAGGTCAACACCAACAACCCCATCTTACTGATAACCCAGACTTTGAAGCTAAAGAGCCTACGATTAATGTTAATATTCGTACCACCGAAGAAGGTATCGAAATGGAATGGGACGTAGTAGGTTGCAATAGTTTTCTTAAAGAAACTGGAAAATGGTCGAAACTGCGTCCAGGAGAGGCTATTCCGACTTAAAACAATAAGTAGTGAGTAGTTAGCCTGTCTGCGGGAAGCCCCAGACCGTATGCGCTAGCATGGGTGTGGGAGAGGTTCACTCGTTCCTAGTGTCGAGAGCAGACGCGATAACCTACTCACACAGCTTTACAGATTTGAATCAAAATCTTTATTTTTCTACTTATACTTAAAAAAAAGCAGTAAAATTACAAATATAAACCGCAAACTTTAAGACTTGTGAGAATAGCCTATCAATATAAACTACGCCCCAATAAGCAACAAAAAGAAACCCTAGAAGAATGGTTAAACTTATTGCGCCGTCAGTATAATTATAGGCTAGCTGAAAGATTTAATTGGTACGAACAAAACCGAACAAGTATTAATTGTTGCCCTTTAATTTGCTATTTGCCAGAACTCAAAGAAAGACCTGATTACTATAGTCAAAAGAAAAATTTACTCAACACAAAAAAGCTTTTCCCCGAATATAAAGATATACATTCACAAGTGCTTCAAGATGTTATTAAAAGAGTTAAATTGACTTTTGACAGATGGCTATCTGGAGATAGTAACAACAAGCGTTCTGGCAAACCAAGATTTAAAGGTATTGGTAGATATCATTCTTTTACCTATCCTCAAATGAAGCAGAATTGTATTGTTGGCAATAAAATAAAACTGCCCAAAATAGGAGAGGTAAAGCTAGTTCAACATAGAGCTATTCCCGATGGATTTAAAATCAAGACTGCTACTGTTATCCGCAAACCTGATGGCTATCATGTCATTTTGTCTCTTGAAGATAAAACCGTACCTTCTTTCAATACAGAGATAACTCCTAATCTTGACAATACTATTGGTATTGATATGGGGTTGAAAGCATTTTTAATAGATAACAAAGGAGAAGAAGTCAAGATACCTCAATATTATCGTCAAGCCCAAAAACAATTAAGGATTAAACAGAAAGCGGTATCAAGAAAAGTCAAAGGAAGTAATCGTAGAAAAAAAGCTGTGAAAAAGCTTGCCAAAAGACATCAAAAACTGGCAAATACTAGAAAAGATTTTCATCATAAAACAGCTAATAATTTATTGAAAAATTATGATGTTATTGCTCATGAAAAGTTAAATATCAAAGGTCTAGCTAGAACTAAACTCTCTAAATCTATCAATGACGCTGCTTGGGGTCAATTTCTAGCTATCTTGGCAAACAAAGCTGAAAAAGCTGGTTTGTTAACCATAGCAGTTAAACCTCACGGAACAACGCAAGAATGTTCCAATTGCGGGGCAGTGGTCAAGAAAACCTTGTCTGATAGATGGCACTCCTGTCCCAATTGTGGGTTTGAAGCAGATAGGGACACTAATGCAGCGATCAACATCAAAAATAGAGCGGTGGGGCATTCCGTTCTTAAAGCTCATCGAGCATCCGAAGCAATAGCTGGAGTTGGTGAGAAGCCTACGTCTGTATTCGTAGAATCAGCGTAGGAGTATGTCACGAACTTCTTCTTTTTTCTCCTTACTAGTTGCTATATGAGCAGCGAGTTGGGCGTTAATTTTGTCTCGGACTATTTGTCGATATTCTGTAAAGTGTTCTAGATAAGAACAAACAATAAAATAAGAGGTCAGGAGTCGGGGACTGCGTTTAATAACTTGGCTGAGATTGTACCAAAATTTCCAGCGAGTGGAACGAACTATCCCCTGTCGCCAGCAAATAGTAAGTAGAGCGACAATTGACTTAGAGTCTAGTCGGCGTTTACGATAATACTTGGGGATACCCAGCTTCATAAAGTAATTAAATACCCGATTTAAATAGGACTTGCTGAATAAGTCTAAAACCTTGACAAATCAATGGTTTGGTCTTCAGGTAAAGTTGATAAAGTGCAAGAAATAAGCTTCTTTACCTTCAAAACCCATACACTTTGAGATTGT
>JASJDB010000243.1 GCA_030065315.1 Xenococcaceae cyanobacterium MO_167.B52
TCTAACTCTACTAAATCATCCAACAGTTGTTGATAAGAATCTATCCCAATACTGCCACTAAAATCTTGGGTTTGGACTGCTTTTTCTTTACGCAGGTCTGTAACATACAAGACTTCTATTTCCACATCCATATACATTGCTAACCAAGCTACATATTCATAGCTAACTTGGGAGTAGGAGGAACCATCAGTACATAAAATAATTTTCATCATTTAACATTGAACATTTATCATTTAACATTGAACATTTATCATTTGCTCACCAATAATTAATGAACACTTTTTTGAGTTGATTGAATTTTTAGTTAAATTAGGGCAAGATTTTGTTGTATTCTGTTTTGTCGTGAATTGCTAATCGATCAATTAAAGTTGCACTAGCTTCATTTAGTCCGACTAAATTCACTTCAATACCGTTACGACGGAAGTTTAAAACTACCTTATCAATTGCAGCGATCGCAGATTGATCCCAGAGGTGAGCATTAGTTAAATCTATCCTAACCAAATTTATATCTTCTCTAAAGTTAAAAGCTTTAAGGAAGTTATTAATTGAAACAAAGAAAATTTGACCAGCTACACTATAAATCCGTTCATTTCCATCAGGACTAAGTAAGGTATCGACAAATACTAGATCGGCTAGTTTGCGCGAGAATAAAATTGCATTTAACGATATTCCTACTACTACTCCTAAAGCTAAGTTACTGGTAAAAACTGTAATAACTACAGTAGTTAACATGACCGCAGTTTCACTACGAGGTACCCGCTTAACATTGCTAATAGATGACCAATTAAAAGTACCAATAGATACCATAACCATAATTGCTACCAGCACAGCCATGGGAATTACTGCGACCCATTGATTTAAAACCAATAAGAAAAATAATAATAAAACTCCTGCACTGAGAGTAGATAAGCGGGTTCTTCCTCCCGATTTTACATTGATTACGGACTGTCCAATCATTGCAGAGCCAGCCATACCACCGAAAAAGCCTGAAATAAAATTACCAATTCCTAAAGCTTTGACTTCTTGATTTTTATCACTGGAAGTATTAGTTAGGTCATCTACCACATTAGCCGTCAAAAAGCACTGTAAAACCCCCACAATAGATATGGCAAAAGCAGTAGGGAAAATAATTTGCAAAGTTTCCAGACTTACAGGTACTTGAGGCAAGCCAAAAAGAGGCAAACTTTCAGGTAAATCCCCCATATCTCCTACTGTAGGAACGTTCAGACCTAAAACTCTAGAAATCACTGTAATTACTACAATTGCTACCAAAGGAGAAGGTACAACCGTAGTTAAGCGGGGTAACAGATAGATAATTGCTAATCCTCCAGCAAACAGAGCGTAGACGTGCCAGGAAATTACATCATCAGGTAGCTCGAATAATTGGGGTAGCTGTGCTTTAAAAATCAGGATCCCCAAAGCGTTAGCAAAGCCAATTGTCACTGCACGGGAAATAAATTTGGCTTGATTGCCAATTTGAATTAAATTCCAACCTAACTGAAAAATCCCTGCCAATATAGTTGCTGCTAAAAGATACTGCAAACCATGACTACTTACTAACCCTGTCATTAATAGTGCAGTACCACCCGTCGCAGCCGTAATCATCGCAGGACGACCGCCTAAAAAAGAGGTAATTACAGCAATAATAAAGGAAGCATATAAACCGACTTTAGGATCGACTCCTGCTATAATCGAAAATGCGATCGCTTCTGGAATCAAGGCTAATCCTACCACTGCCCCTGCTAGAATGTCCGCTTTCATGTTGCTCGTCCATTCTTCCCGTCTAAATAACTGCTGCAATTACTTCCCTCCCCATTTCAGAAATCGATTTTTAACCCTACCAGTTTACAAAACTTTACCCTAACTAACACATTATGTTTAGATTCCGATTTACAGTTTTATTAGTCTGGTTATCATCGATTTCAACGTTACGGGATCGAAATACTAAATAGTTCTAGCAGCAATCGAGTCGAGGGAAACTACATTGGCACAGACCTTACTGGAACAAAAATATTAGGTAATAGCCGAGGCATAGTGATCACTGCTGGAGAGGGAACCAATCCCAATGACAATATTATCCAAAATAACCTTATTTCTGGGAATACTTTCTTAGGAATCCTAGTCAATGGAGACGAGCAAGATGACCAACTAGGAAATTCTATTTTAAACAACTTCATTGGCACAGATTACACAGGAAAACAATTATTAGGAAATAATCAAAGTACGAGCCAACATGGTGTAATTCTTGGACAGGGAAATTTGACAAATTTTACGGCGCGATATTTTGCTGAAAACAATAAGGTTCGAGGGAACGTAATCGCAGGTAATTATAGGACAAATCTCTGGCTTTCTAATTATGCCAGCCATAATATGGTCGAATGTAATTATATCGGTACGGATGTTACTGGAACCGTTGCTCTAGGGAATTGTGTCGATGGTCTGCTGATTGGCGGTACTCGTTCCAATGCCCCCACAAGACTAAATACTGTGCGATACAATTTAATCTCTGGTAATGCTCAATGCCAGGGCAATGCAGAAGCCAATCTCACCTTCCAATGGGGTGCAACAGACAACAGAGTTGAAAACAATTTAATCGGAACTGACATTACAGGACAGCGTGGCTTGAGTCAAATCTTAAGCAGCGATGGCATTGGCATCAAACAACCCAGGAACCTAATTAGAAACAATGTCATCGGTGGTCATCGTCGTCATGGTATCCATATCTATCGGGGGTTTGGTCGGCGACACCCCTGGAATAACCAAATCGAAAATAACTACATCGGCATCAATCCCAATGGCACTAAGATCAGCAATGGCGGAGACGGAATTGCTGTTTTCTCCAATATTTATACCCCCCATCAGGTCTTGTCCTTAAAAGATGTTCGCATCGCAGGAACTCACATTATCGGAAATACGATCGCCTACAATGGTCAGAATGGGATTCGTTTAGAAGCCAGAGGAGATGAGGCTGAGTTTGAAGCATCCGTTACCAATACAAAAATTGGGCAGAATATAATCCACGATAATGGAGCAAATGGAATTCTACTTGCTGCTATGCCAACAGTTAGGGAAGCGAGCGTCCTTCTAACAGACAATGAGATCAGAACTAATAGAATTTTTGCTAATAAAGGATTAGGAATCGCTTTTTCTGAGAGCCTGCCCACGCCTCACGATATCTTTCTAGATGGGAAGCAAGGAGATAAATTACCAGCTAATCTACCCACCTTGAACCAGGCAAGGGATACTAAAAAAATCTCCCATCGCCGACCTAAATATCCCATTCTCTTGAGCGCAACCTTAAAGGAAAAAACAGAGATTCAAGGAAAGCTTTTGAGCATCCCAAACACGAAGTTCGTCATCGAGTTTTTTGTCAACAGCAGTGCCGATTCTTCTCTTTTCGGAGAAGGGGAAATCCCTTTGGGTTCCATAGCCGTAACCACTAATGCCACAGGACAAGCAGACTTCAAAGCTGTTTTACCCCCCACGCCCGTCGGACAATGGATAACCGCTACTGCCACTGCTTCGGAAGGTAACACTTCTGAATTTTCTAAAGCGATTCCTGTTCATTAGCTACTTTTTAACTAAACTATCTTGAACGATTAACTAATCAGATCTCGAACTTCTAAAGCTGTGGCAGGAGCGAGTAATACCCCGTTCCGATAATGTCCTGTAGCTAAGATTATATTGTCGTATCCTGCTAACTTTTCAATTACTGGTGCTGCTTGTCCTTGAGGACGAGGACGCTTACCGTACCAGGTTTCTATTACTTTACCATTGGCTAAAGCTGGACAAAATGCGATCGCATTTTGTTTCAGGGTTTCTAATAATTCGGTTTCTGCTATTACTTCTCCTGCTTCATCGGGAAACTCTACTGTTGCCCCTAACCAATATTCTTGATTACCCAAGGGGACAATATGAATATCTTTTCCTGTGATAACTGGTTGAAAATCCTTTAAACCCAAAGTTTTTTCTAGCTTAATTTTCATTGCTTGTCCTAAAACAGGACGTAAATCCAGGGTTTGCTGTAGAGATGTGGTTAGAGGAGTTGAACCCAAGCCAGCAGCAATTATTAAATAATCTAGTTCCAGCAATCCTTGATTGGTAACTAATAATTGATTTTTATAGTCTGTAACTCTAACTCCCAGTTGAAAGTTAACTCCATTTTGCGTCGCTGCTTTTACCAAAGCTTCGGTTAGTATTTTTGGGTTTATTTGTCTATCTTGGGGAGAATATATTCCAGCAATAATATTGTCATTTTCTATTTGGGGACATTTTTGGAAGAGATATTCTCGATGCCAAATGGCTAATTGCCAACCTTGCTCTTGGCGAGTTTGTTGTAATTTTTGCCACTTCTCCAGTTTATCTTCTGCAAAAACTAACTTTAGTATTCCTTGACGATTGACAGGAATTGTAGTTCCTGTTTGAGATTCCAATTCAGGTAATAAGGTTTCATAGCGTTTTAAACTCTTTTCCCGCAATCTCCAAGCTCTACTTTTGGTTTTACCGCTAATTATGCCCATCAAAACTCCTAAAGCAGCTCCCGTAGAATCGGAAGCTGGCTTGTTTTGTTCGATGACTGTAACATCTAAGTGGGACATTAAACTTAGTTCATATGCGATCGCAGCACCAATTATTCCACAACCGACAACGATCACTTTAGTCATAACTAGAGCTTATTTCAATTAAAATTACTGGCTAATCTTCTACAACCAGCGCAGTCACAGCCATATAAATCGATCGCTTTTTCTCCTTCAAGATCGCTCTGTTCGATAGCAGCAGCATCGTATTCACTACAAGTACAATTATAGAAAGGATAATCAGTTTCTCGACGAGGTATATTATTAGCTATTTCTGCTTCAAATTCTGGTGCCGTAAAAACATATTCAGTAACAGTATTAGCTTGAACCGAAGTAGTAGTGAGTAAAGTTAGGGCAACTGAACTCGAACAGCCTAAAACAGTGAGTAGTTTTTGATTCATGATCCTGAATACTAATTTTGCCCTCTAGTGTAGCAACTAGTTTTTCAAAAAAGTCAATATTTTACTGTGACTAGTTTGATAAAGTGTCAGTAATCGTGATATGCCAGAGGGTTCAGCAGTTTCCACGAGCAGCGATTTCTAACAAAGAGTGCCATAGTAATATCAAAGTCACTTTCACATAAAAAATATTTGGGAGCTTTATCTGGTTGACAAAATGAATCGAGCAAACTCACAATATACTTCAAAATCTGGCTTTCCTAGTTCTAAACGCCAAGAGTTGGAAGTTAACTTTAACTCAGTTTTAGCGATCGCTGCTGGTTTAACAGCACTTACTTATGGCATATTTCTTCCTTTCAAAAGTTCTCCTATTGGACAACTATTATATGATCGGGGATTTACTCAATATGTAGTAGTAGCTTTAGCAGCTATTGTCATTGCTATTACCATATTAAAATATCGGCAAATTAAGCCAGAATACGTCGCTTTAAGAAAAATTTGGATTGCAGATCACATTCCTCTAGATCGACCAGATTCCGCAGAAGTAGCCTATTTACAGGAGAGAATGCAGCAAGATGGCAGACTAGTTGCCAGACGGTGTAGTCGTATTTTAAGCTCTTATATTAAATCAGGCGATCGTGCCACTGCTACGGAATTTGCTTTAGATGATGCTTCTTTTTATCAAAGTGCCTCAGAATCATCCTACTCGTTACCCCGTATTTTAGTTTGGGCGATTCCTCTACTGGGATTTATTGGTACGGTAGTAGGGATTAGTCAGGCAGTTAATCGCTTTTCAGGATTTTTGGAAACGGCAGGAGAGGTAGAACAAATCAAAGAAGGTATTAGCGGAGTTACAGGGGGTTTAGCAGTTGCTTTTGACACCACTCTATTAGCTTTGTTTCTTAGCGTACTAGTCATGATTCCTTTGGTTTTAGTAGAACGTTATGAATCTCGCTTACTTTTGGGAATAGATATTTTTATTAATGATCAAGTACTTCCTCGATTTAAAAGTAAAAACCAAGGTATTGATGAACAAACTATTGATCAAGCAGTTTCTAGAGCGATAAATCATCACTTCCCTGATCCTGAAACCTTGATTGAACCTGCAAAAAACTATGCTGAACAAGCAGCACAAGCTTTAGCACAAGGGTTTTTAACTGAAATTAGCAAAATACAAGACATGAGTTCTCAAGTAATTTCCCAAGTGGGAGAGGTGAGAGAAATTGCAGCTAAAGATCGCCAAGAATTTATGGAGTTTTTTGCCCAACAACAACAAGCCAATCAAGATGCGATCGCACAAATAAAAGCTACCATTGAAGAAATAAGACTCCGAAATATTATCTTATCAGAAGGATTAAATAGCCAATCTCAAGGGATTAGTAAACAATTGGAACAAGCAGCAAAAATACTAGAAACTAGAGTTAGTGCTTTAGAAAAAGCTGCTGACAAAATTGGCGACTTTAAAGATA
Organism: Xenococcaceae cyanobacterium MO_167.B52; assembly: GCA_030065315.1. GTDB lineage: Bacteria > Cyanobacteriota > Cyanobacteriia > Cyanobacteriales > Xenococcaceae > JASJCP01. The sequence goes on from JASJDB010000243.1 coordinate 6,445, forward strand.
TACAAAAAAGTCTAGAACATAGCCTACATTCTATGAAAACAACCGAAGAACTCAAAGATGTTTTAGATGAGATCAAAAATAATTTAAATTTACTCCATCCAGTCTTAAAAAAACTCAATGAACCTCGTCGGATTACTTTAGTGGAAAATAGTAATGGTAACCAGTAAACATTGAACATTGAACATTGAACATTTAACATTTAACAGTTATAACTACTAACTACTAACTACTAACCAAATTGATTGCAGGATCTTTTAAAATTAATAATATATGCGTAGGCGTACTTTTTCAAGACAAAAAACAGATGTAGAGCTATTTCCATTTCTTTCTATTTTAGCCTGTACTATCGGCACATTAATTTTATTAATCATTGTACTAACAACTCAAAATTTAACTCAATCAGAAGTGATTGCAGAACAAGAAAAAGATTTAAACCAGCATGAAAAACAAGTAAAGATTATTGCTAAAGATCAAGCAAAAAATGGCACAAATAAAAGTAAGAATCCTGTTTATATTGAATGCCGAGAAGATGGTGTAATTTTATATCCCCAAAAAACTTTTGTATCTCAAGCGGAATTAACAAGTTATAGTTCGCCTTTACAAGAATTGATTACCCTAATTAAAATGAATAAGGATCAAGAATATTTAATTATTGCAGTACGCCCTAAAGGTGTAAATGTATTTAAGCAAGTTAGAAATTTAGTAGAAGAGGCGGAAATTGATATGGGTTATGAGCCTATTGATGAAGATTGGGAATTATTAACAGGAGAAGAAGTGATCAATGAGGCGCAGAAATAAAAAAACTAATACTGTTCCTGAACAAAACTTAGATTCATTTCTTGATATTCTGACCAATACTGTTGGGGTATTAATGTTTATTAGTTTATTTGTAACTCTAATTACAGTCCAAGCTGATTCTGACCCCCAATCTGAAAAAAAATCCCAAACTAATTCTGAGGTTAAATCTGAAACCAATTCTATTGTTCGTACTCCCTTAGCTAGCAAAACTGATAAAAGAGCGAGATTTTTTGAAATTAGAAATAATAGAATTACTTATATTAATGATGCTCAAGTGACAGAAGAGACAGAAAAAATAATAGGCAGTCTTCCCATATGTGAGAAGCCCAATATGTCTAGGGATTCAGAATATATGTCTCGGATTAATCTTTATCGTTCTTGTTTGCAAAATCGAGCTAGTAGATTGATTAATTTTCAAACTAAGACCAAATATTACACTGTAACTATGGTCAATCCTAGTAATTTTTCTTTGTTGTACGAACCAATTGAAACTCAACGAGGGGAAACGGAAACAGAATTTAGTCAACCCAACTCAGATTTTAATCAAGTGCTGAGAGAATTAGACCCTAATGAAGATTATCTCGCCTTTATTGTTCGTCCCAATAGTTTTCCTAGTTTTCGTGCTGCTAGAGAAATAGCTTGGAAACAAGGCTTTGATGTGGGTTGGGAACCTCATAATATCGGACGTCCTATTGTTTTTGGTTTGGGAGGAAGAGCGATTGGAGTACAGTAAACATTTAACATTTATCATTTAACATTTATCATTTAACATTTATCAATCAGTTACTAATAACCAACAAATAACAACTAACAACTAACAACTAAGATAATGAGAATTTTCACTAATTTTATCAGTTCGGTGATATTAGCAATAGGAATAGGCGCGATCGCAATATTCTCAATTCAGAATATTAAACCAGTATCTGTACAGTTTTTGATGTTTGAATCAATTCAATTTCCTGTAGGAGTATTGTTAGCTTTTTGTGCAGGAATTGGGATTATCCTTGGCTCATTATTACCTATAGTCTGGCAAAGACAGTAAAAATCGACTCCAGGGGAAAAGCAATTCCCCTCAGTTTGTGGCTCAGAGAGCGCAAATATCACTTTTGATTCTAAACCCGATCCATCTTGAGACCTGGAATTTGTCAGAGCTAGAAACACTACGAGTCTTAACCTAGAACACCAATTCAGTAATCTCAAAAACCCTGGTTGAGAGAGACAAGGAGGACAAGGAAGAAAATCAGCTCTAATACTAAATCCGCTTACGAAAGTATACTTTTAGTTTAAAGTGTAGAATTAGCTTAAACCTTTCTGCATTCTGCATTCTGCATTCTAAATTCCCACAAATTTAAAGTGTTGTATCTAAACAGGATTTAGTATAAACACAAAATATACAATACTTAACGTTTTACATAACAAATACCAAGGAAGATTTAGTTAAAGGTCTTGAACCGTAAATAAAATGTGTTTTTTATAAAATTAACCAGACAAAGAATTAAACGTGAATCATCAAAAAGAGGATCCCTTAATACAAGAACAAAAAATCCCAGAAAAGTTAATTGATGAGCAAATTCAAGAGCTGAGGATTAAAATTAATAATTATTATCAGAAAATTCCGATAGATTTACGTGAAGTTCCAGAAATCCAAAAACTTTGTTTAGGATATTTATCAGAAGCAGAAAAATCTTTAAGTAAGGAAGATATAATCTCTTGTCGAATCGCATTAACTCAAATAGAAATAGAATTATATCGTGCCAAAAATGCTTTTAGATCTTTTGCAATTGTTGTATTTATAATTTACTTTTTTGCAATATTTCCGTTGCTGGCATATAGAGGTAACTGGTTTGGAATACAACAATTAGAATTACTAAAAATATTAGTAGCAGATGGTATGACCCCTGAACAACTAAATGAGACTCTTTTCATAGGAATCCCAATACCAATTTGGTTTTGGTCTATTATTGGTAGCTTTACATCAATGTTATTAAGAGCTTCATATTTTCCTTTTAGAAATAGTAATGAAGCATTACGTTGGCTTCTTGCCAGACCCATAATTGGAATAAATATGGGAGTTTTAACATATCTTATGCTTATCTCTGGTTTAATAGTATTTGCCGGAAATAGCACATCAATACAAACACCTCAATTACTTTGGGTTATCGCGTTTATTGGGAGTTTTAGTGACACCTTATCAATTAATCTTTTACAAAATATTTTAGGGGATCTACAAGTTATTAAGAAAATTAATAAGGAAAATGTAAATCAAGAAAAAACAAATACAGAAAAAAATATATAGCTCAGAAAATCAATGCCGAATTCAGTCCGAATTTCTGATGTTTGTACTGCTGGACGTGAGTTCGACAAAATTAGAAAACAGCAGGAGGTAGAGCTAGTAATTCTTTTGGCTCTAAATCAATAGAAGGTTTGTTTGGTAGATAGGTGTAAGCAATAGACTTCTTGGCATTGTCAGGTAAAAGGTAAAAGGTAAATCCTAAAGGATACCGCTCCGCATAAGGTAAAAGGAATATTAAAGTCCATATTTAAGCAAATTAAAAGTAATTTGCTTAAAAAATAAATATAATGGTAGGGAAGAACCCTAAAGGGTGCTATACACTTTCTTTTATTACCTCTTACCTCTTACCTGACCGATAGGGAATCCTTTAGGGCTTACCTCTTACCTCAACAAGACCAAGATTTATGATACTTATGCAAGAGGTCTAATCAAGCCAGCCATCAGATTAACTAGAAAATTCCAAATACCTCGATGTCTTGAATGTTCGCGTTACGAAAGATATTCTTGAGGTCGAACTGACTGCTCAAAAAGAAGCGAACTCGCAGCGAGCGCATCTTTGACACGACTTGGAAGGTTTCTCTGAAATCTTGACTAGATCAAGACTCTAGAGATCCAATATCAGCAGTGTTTGAATGAAATTAGGTTGTTTCAGTCCCACTTTA
>JASJDB010000244.1 GCA_030065315.1 Xenococcaceae cyanobacterium MO_167.B52
GCTTGGCTTTGTTTCTACTTGGTCTTGTTCAATACTATCCACTGATTTGATTTCTTTGACAGCCTCTTTGATTAGTCTCGAATTAGGCATTTTGCCAGCAGCTTTTTCTACGGCTCTTTCCCAAGCTTCTGTTTGTTTTGTTGGAGATAATTTAGTCAAAGGGCGACAATGGGATTCTTTACTAGGTAATACATTAGTTCTGAGAACAATTTGTTCTCGTTTTAAGTTTTCCATTACATCAGCCGAAGCAATTAAATAATCCGCAGCACGCCTACTGAAGTCGAATCTTTCTTTGACGTAGGAATTGAAGTTGTTGTGGGTTTCTCGATATAGTCTCTTATCTCGCAGTATTTTAAGATTCTGACCTGCAATATAAAAAGCTTGTTGTATTGTATTTTCTAGAGCGTCTCTTTCTGCTCTTTCAGATTCACTTAATATACTACTGTTAGTAATTTGTTTGGCTATTCGCCATTCATCGCGATTATTATTCTCTACCTCGTCTCCTAAACTCTTAAGGATGTGTCTAACTTCGGATACTGATGCTCCTAGAGAACTAGCTAACTCTATGATGCAAATATAATCAACTGTTTTGTTTAGTTGAGCAAGAACTTGATTTTTTGATATCATGATGTTACTTATTTTTAAGTTAAAACGAGTGTTGGCGCACTTGTTTTTTTTGTCTGTTAATTTTGGGCTCAATTAAATAACTTGGGACGGGAAGCTTTTTGCCTGATAGTCCAAATTCTATCAAAGATCGGGCAACAGGCGATCGCTGAAACCAGTAAAATTTTGTGACAAAGTTCAAAGCTTTGCAGAAAAAGCTCTGAAATGAGTGATGTAGATTTAGCTTCCGCCTGGGAAGCCCCGCGTTCTGCTTAAAGGATCCCTAAAGGGTATATCCGCAGGTGTATCCTTATCCGAAGGGTACCCTTTAGGGTTAGGACACCTTCGGACATTGTACCCTTGTGGTATAACCGCTACGCATATCGGGATGAAAAGGCGGTCAAAGTTTATCGGTCATAGGTTGACCCAGAACAGGAAGTTGGGCAAGCAAAATAGAAACAGAATCTTTATATAACCAAGGTTTCGAGCGTTATATAATCAAAACAGAGCGTATCAATGGGATGCCAATATCCGAAGATCGGTAGCAAAACAAAAAACTAAAATTGGCAGAACCTTGAAAATTGTATATGAGGGGTTGCAGTTAAGAAATAGTCTCGATTGGAGACTCGGTAACTGCGTAAAATATACACCGTAAGAAGGATGTATTCTGAAAACTGTCCTAAAGGATTCCTAAAGGATAACCGCTTCGCATATACCGCTGGATCGGCGGGAACGGAAACTGCCTGGGCAATCAGAGCGTCGGGGGTATGGAAGAGCTTGCTGTTTCATATCTAGATGGTGGGTGCAAAACCAGAAATGGAAATAACCAGGAAAACCTAGTCGTGAGTCTAGGGAAGCCCGCTTTGTACGCTTGCGTCAAAGTCGGGAGGAGGTCACAAAAACTTAATTGCCCCAATACCCATTGCTACTATGGCACCAATCGTCGTATTGAAGAAATTAACTACTTCATTAGTTAACCAATTGAAACGAGATTGCACAGTTGCACCGATCACACTTTCAATATTGGTAGCGATAAAGGCAGCAATGATACAGATCATAATGCCATAGAGATTGATTAGACCCACCGCCCAACCGACAAATGCGATCGCAATAGAACCGACAATTCCCGCCAGAGTTCCTTCTAAACTTACTGCTCCTTCTGTGCCTCTGGGTACAGGCTGGAAATTGGTAATTAAGAAAGTAGTTTTACCATAGGCTTTTCCCAGCTCACTAGCGGTAGTATCAGATAGTTTGGTAGCGAAACTTGCCATATAACCCAAGATTAATAATTCTTGCCAAGGGGAATCAACAAATAAAGTCACTACAGCACAAATAGTCGCAGTGAGAGCGGAACCCCAGACATTTTCGGGTCCCCGCATTCCTGAACGCTTTTCTGCGATCCCTTCTGCCTCTTTTTGTTCCATGCCGATCTTGGTTACGGCTGAACCTACCAAGAAATAGAACATTACCACCAGATAGCCTTGCCAGTGGAGCGTACCCCAAACTAACACCCCCAAAATCCAGGCGTGAAGATAACCCATCGGAGTTAGAAGTTTTTTGGGAAGTATCCAAGCTACTGCGAGAAGTACCAAGTTTAAAATAGCACCAATTACCCAAGCATTATTAAACATTTATCATTGAACATTCAACATTGAACATGATATACGTAACTTGGTAACCCCGTCGCTTTAGCGCGGGGCGGAAAAGTCGTGGAACGGCTGTAGCCGTGAGTGAGATATTGGTTAGTAATGATGAGAGTCTTCAATATACTCTTTGATTTTAGCAGTACTAATTTTGCCTGTAGTTTCATAAAAGTAAGATCTTGACCAAAGAGAAGGAAGCTTTAGTAATTCTGGGAATTCTTGCCTAAGATATCTACTAGAGCGACCTTTAAAAGCTCTAGCAACCTCAGCTATGGAATGATTGTTGTCATATTCTACTAACAAGTGAACGTGGTCTGGGGCGATTTCTAAAGATCTAACAAGCCAAGTTTTATCTATTGCTACTTGATTAATAATTTCAGCCAATCTATTTCTAATTTTTCCGATTAGCACGGGTTTTCTTCGTTTGGGAATCCAGCATAAATGAACTGTTGCTAAACCCAAACAATGAGAACTATGTCGATAATTTCTAGAATTCTTTCTCATGTTGATAAGTTGATTTTTATCAACAAAGATAATATCATTATCTTATGAGTAAAATATTTGCAGCACAAATTAATAGATTGCCCCAAAACCAAGAATTGTCCGCGGTTTTAGAGTATCTATGCTCGGAGTCAAACAAGTTATACAACTGTACGACTTATTTAGCTAGACAAATATACTTTAAAACTGGCAAGTACGCCAATAAGTATTGGTTAGCAACTCAGTTAAAAACTAATCCTCATACTATAGCTTTATATACTTCAGCAGCACAGCAAACTTGTTTTTCTGTTGGAGAAGCTATCACTGGATACAAAAAATTACTTACGCTATGGAAGCAAGGAGAAATAAGTAATAAGCCTAAATTTCCTAAATATCGTAAGGGAGGATTATTTCAAATTAGCTACCCGAAACGTTGGTTAAAGTTAACAGAACAAGGAGTCAACACCTCGATTGGGTATGCTGGAGAAACTCCAGCACCCCTCTCGGTCAAAGTTCCGCTGGGGAGAAGTTGTAAAGCTTGGTTTAATATTGGCGAGATATATTTGCCTTTTCCATCTAACCTAGATTGGGACTTAGTTAAAGAGTTACAAATTGTGCCTCGTGCTGGTTATTTTGATGCTGTTTGGGTAACTAAAACTGAAGCAAAAGACAACAAGTTAAATCAAGAGAATGTTCTGGCAATAGATCATGGCTTAGATAATTGGTTGACTTGTATAAGTAATGTTGAAACCAGTTTTATTGTCGATGGAAAACACCTTAAAGCTTTAAATCAATGGTATAACAAACGAGTTGCCACAATCAAAGAAAATAAAACTCAGGATTTTTGGTGCAAACTGTTAGATAAACTTACAACTAAACGTAATAGACAAATGCGTGATGCTGTTAATAAAGCAGCAAGAATAGTAATTAATCATTGTCTTAAAAGCAATATTGGGACAATCGTTTTTGGCTGGAATAAAGGGCAGAAACAAGAATCTAATATGGGAAAAAAGAACAATCAAAAATTAGTTCAAATTCCCACAGGTAAACTCAAAGATAGAATTGAGGAATTATGCAATCAATACAATATTCGATTCCTTGAAACGGAAGAATCCTACACTTCAAAGGCTTCAAACTTGGATTTAGATGATATTACCGTATTTGGTGCAAAACCCAAACAGTGGAAAGCTTCTGGAAAAAGAGTAAAGCGAGGATTGTATCGTTCTGCTACAGGAATCAAATTTAACGCAGATATCAACGGAGCTATTGGAATAGCTCGGAAAGTCGCGGAGCAATACGAGTTTCAGTTTGATGCTCGTGGTTTCGCTAGGGGCGTTTTGACAATGCCTAGGCGTGTTAGATTGTGGGATATTCGCTTATCTCCAGCTTAACAAGTGCTGAAAAGAATCTCTGCTGCTTCCGCGCAGATAGTGTCAATTAAAGTTTAATATTGAGTATCGAATATTTATCATTGAACTTTAAACAAATGATAAATGGTACAGGATAAATGATAAGGATATGGCATTAGTAGTTCAAAAGTACGGTGGAACATCTGTAGGGACAGTAGAGAGAATCAAAGCAGTTGCCGAGCGAGTCGCTAAGACAGTGCAACAGGGTAATAGTTTGGTGGTAGTAGTTTCCGCTATGGGCAAAAGCACCGACACCCTAGTAGGCTTGGCACAAGCAATTTCTACTAAACCCTGTCGTCGCGAGATGGATATGTTGCTATCGACAGGAGAACAGGTATCTATTGCCCTATTAAGTATGGCACTACAAGAATTGGGACAACCAGCCATATCAATGACAGGGGCGCAAGTGGGTATTGTGACAGAAGCAGAACACAGTCGCGCCCGAATTTTAGAAATTAATACTGAGCGTCTGCGAAAAAATTTAGCAGCAGGAAAAGTAGTTGTCGTAGCTGGGTTTCAAGGGGTTAGTAATGGAGAAGAATTAGAAATTACCACTCTAGGGAGAGGGGGATCTGATACTTCTGCGGTAGCTCTAGCAGCTTCTTTGCACGCCGACCGCTGTGAGATTTATACTGATGTACCTGGTATCCTTACCACCGATCCGCGCCTTGTGCCAGAAGCCCAACTGATGGCAGAAATTACTGCCGACGAAATGCTAGAGTTGGCAAGCCTGGGAGCTAGTGTTTTACATCCCCGTGCCGTAGAAATTGCCCGTAACTTTGGTATTCCTCTAGTAGTATTATCCAGTTGGAGTGATGCACCAGGAACTAGGGTGACTAGTCCTACACCTAGACCGCGATCGCTGTCAGGCTTGGAAATAGCCAAAGCAGTAGATGGGGTCGAAATTGATACGAATCAAGCAAAAGTCGCCTTATTACGCATTCCCGACCGTCCTGGGGTTGCTGCCAGTCTCTTTGGCTCAATTGCCCGCGAAGCTGTAGATATTGACTTAATTATTCAGTCAGTTCACGAATTTAATACTAACGATATTGCCTTTACCGTAGCAGAAGATGCTCTCAAACAAGCCGAGGCAGTATCAGAAGCCATTGCACCTTCCCTCCGCAGTCAACCGACTGCCACTGAAGAAGCAGAGGTGATGGTAGATCGTCAGATAGCTAAAATTGCCATTTCTGGTGCAGGGATGATTGGTCGTCCTGGGATTGCAGCTAAGATGTTTCAAACCCTGGCTGATGGAGGAATTAACATCCAAATGATTTCTACCTCAGAAGTCAAAGTCAGTTGCGTCATCGATAAAAAAGACTGCGATCGCGCTGCTCAAGTTCTCTGTCAAGCTTTTGATATAGATAGTTCTACTCTTCCCAGTCTTTCCGCATCTCAGTCTTCCGCTCCTCCAGTCCGAGGAGTAGCTCTAGATAAAAATCAAGCCCGTTTAGCAATTCTTCACGTACCAGATCGTCCAGGTATGGCAGCCCAAATCTTTGGATTATTAGCAGCAAAAAATGTCAGTGTTGACACAATTATTCAGTCCCAACGCTGTCGAGTTATTAACGATCTTCCCACCCGTGATATTGCCTTTACTGTGGCTCAAGGTGATGGGGAAATGGCTCGTAATGTTTTAGTTGAGCTAGCAAAAACTATTAAGTGTGGTGAAATTATTGTAGATGATGCGATCGCAAAAGTCAGCATTGTCGGTGCAGGAATGATCGCCCATCCAGGGGTAGCAGCCAAATTCTTTAATGCCCTAGCTAGGGAAAAGATCAACATCCAGATGATTACAACTTCGGAAATTAAAATTAGTTGTGTTGTCGCCCAAAGTGATGGAATTAAAGCCTTAAAAGTAGTGCATCAAGCTTTTGATTTGGCAGGACAAGATACAGTTCACGTTCCAGCTTAAAAGATAAAAGATCAAGTATTTAGAAAGAAGGCTGGAATGCTAATTTTTTTGTTAACTAACACCACATTTTTCCCGAACTCCGAACTCTATGCGAAGCGGTTATCCGAAGGTGTACCCTTTAGGGATCCTTTAGGGCGAACTCCGAACTCCGAACCCAAGTTAATATATTGGCACAAATCCTGTTTCCTCAATTAATGCCTGGATCTCTTTGGTAAGTAGTAATTTAGTATAAGCCTCTCCCGCCTCTTGCGCTCTTCCTCCATCCTGTTTAACTATGACGGATAGATAACGAGTCAGAGGATAAGTTCCATTTTCAATGGCAGCAAGGTTCAGTTGATTTCGCTGGTGAGGACAATTGTGTCTTCCCAATCCTGGAGGAATATAGGGTGGATTATAAGGAGGAACAAATTTTGCATCGTTATTAGCGATGGACAAAGGTTTAACATGACACTGGGGTACAATTCCTGTTGCAGAATCATAGTAGATGCCTCCTGGGGTGTTTTTGAGCTGTCTCAACCCATCAGTAGTTGAATAAACATATTTGACATCCCTATTAAAAGTTTGGTCATGTAATACATTGCGCTCAAAAAATCTGGCAGTACCTCCATGTTTTGGGATTCGGGTAAAAGCAGTGATTGGTAGATCGGGACCATTTAATTCTTTCCAATTAGTAATCTCACCCAAATAGATTTTTTTTAATTCCTCTACGGTTAAACTCAATACTGGTAGAGAAGGATGAACTCCAATTGCGATCGCGTCAATTGCGATATGATATTCTCTAAGAGTAAAGCCCTGTTGATGGGCTAAAATATGCTCCTCTGGTTCTATGGAGCGAGATGAGTGAGCAAAGTCTAGATCTCCTTGTAGCAACATCTTAATCCCAGTACCAGAACCAGGAGTGGTGTCAATAGCTGGTAAATAGCGTAGATTGAATTCAGGATATTGTTTGGCTATTTTAGAATTGACTATATCGTGAATTGCAGACCAGGTAGTACTACCACCATAATTAAATATTCCTTGGGGGATGGTATTAATTTGCCCAAAGGCTTTAATTGCAATGGAGTTTTTCTGAGCCTTAGTCTTACTTTTGATTAAAATCTTGCGTTGGAGTGCATCTACTGGAGAAGGGGAAAACAAGTTAGTGTTATCTACGATAATAGTGATAATTGCAATAAAGACTAAGACAAAGCCGATGCGAACTACGGGAAATACGGTCTTACCTTTGGTTTGTGGTTCCCTAAAGCTGATATTTTGAGGCTGTGAATAATTTGTTTCTTTAGATCTTAGAGGTGTAGGTGCTGTTTTTTGTTCTAGGGAGTCTAAGGTTTTGACTAAGATCTTTTCCTCAGCAGGTGGAAATTCTAATAGTTTAAGAACCAAATTGATATTGGTAATTACGTTAGAGAATAAATTTTCTTTTTGAAAATTTATTAACATTTCATCTACACCTTGATTTACTGCCCATCGGCGAATAGCAGATGAGTAGCCATCTTGGAGATCGGTAGTTAAAATGATCTTTGAGGAAGAATAGTTTTGAGCAAAAGATCGACAAATTTCATAGGCATTGTCGATTTTTAAATCTATTATAAGTAAGTTAGGTTTTAATTCTAGTTTTTTAAAATAATTAGTAGCGTCTTGTTCAGTGGGATAATTTTCTTCCCAGATTAGGATAATATTATGTTCCCACAGAATAGAACGCCACATATCGGCTTGAAACCGACATGGTTGAAACAGAAGAACTGTTTTGGTGTTGGTATCCATTGAATTTAAAAAAGTACCAAACTTTTTTTAGAAATATATTGTTTACTTTATATATAAACAACTCTATAGAAAAAAAGTAACAAACTAGAGACAAAGTCTTTGTTTGTTGTGCAGCACAATTTATCTAAATTGCAATTTTACCTGAAAGTGATTTTGCCTCTGAGAAGTATTTAAATAAATGGGAACGAGTTTTTCTGATATTTGGGTAATTTCTACCCTTTTTAAACCCAAAATTTTAGTCAATCCTGAGTTAACAGGATAACTAATAACTTGATTTTTGATAAAGAACAAATCAGTTATTTAACCTAAATAGTTATTACAGTTTTTAAAGTAAAACTATGGTTAAAAAACTTAGTTTTATCCTATTACCTTCGCACTGTCAGCACATATTTACCTTTGCCACCTTTATCATAAGCATTCACAATCACATTGTATGTTCCACTATTAGGAAGAGTAACTTTAAGACGAGAATTACTATTGCGATCGCTAATATCATCATTTTGTTCGATGATTTCCCCTGTTTGATCCATAATTGCCAGAAAAGTATCAAAATCTTGACTTTCCACGGTAATAATAAAGGAGTCTCCTGCTTTACCTTCTAAGGGATAAGAATCATACAAACTGCCATCATTAGGAATAGTTTTATCACCTACTTCTAGGATTCCCCTTTCAGTTTTTTCGATCAGGTTTGGATTAAGAGACACCGAACCTGAGGAAGACCCTGAATTGGGACTATTGATGTTATTAGAATTGCCAGTAGCGATATCATTAGAAGCTACTTCATAGGCGATCCCACATACCTGGTCATATCTACGATCTTTTTCACATACCACACCAGTAAGCCGATAATTGGGATTGAAAATAGCTAAACGGTGACGGCGATCGCGATATCTTTCGTCCACTACCAACTGCATTACAATTGCTTCTGGGGTAACTTTCCCGTAGCTAATATTGGTTAAATCGCGATTACGCTTATTATCAATAAAATTTGTGACTTTTTCTTCAGCAGTGAGGGTTAAATCTTCCGAAGTAGCCAGAGGGGAGAGAGGACTTTGTTCTTTAACAAAACTAATCGCTTCTTCTAGGACTGTGATCCCCCGATTCGTCCTAATTTTCTTTTCTCCTGGTAATTTCAAGGTATTACCGTCATAATATTCCTTTAAACTCTCTAACCAGGCTGCATACTCTTGAGGATTAGTTCTAGCTCTATTAATTTCTGTTAAAACTTCTTGCTCTAATGTAGAAGATGCTCTTGCTACTTGGGGAGTTGAAATTACTGAGAAAACAGAAAGAGAGTTTTTGTGCTGAACTTGATGGAGCCTGTTCTGACTACCCTGAGCAGATTTAACTCCTATGGTATTGGTTAACAAAACCGTTATTAATAATACTGGGGAAATAGCACCCAAAAAATTGATTTTAGAAGTAATAGACATTTTTATTCGTTTTTAAGATGGACTTTTTGAGCATTATGAGGAAACGCCAAGCCTCTAATTAGGTTTACAGATTAGCTTTGTCCTACCGCGCCCGCCTCAACTGTTTTTTGGAATCTCCCGTTAAAGGGAGTACAAGCTTAACGGAAAAGGATGTCAAACCCCTCACACTCAACAAAAGAATTGTCATGTCCAAATTTAGATAGACTTGAGGATATATAGAAGCTAAATACCCTGCTTCTCTAGTATAAGGATAACTACTATGGACTAGCACAACAGGAACTTGACAAACAGGAAAAACTAGATTTATGAAATAGTCGGATCACGGTTATGATGCAATATTTGGGTGCAGTTGAGGACGAAACAATGGTTACTACTGACAAGAAGAAACTGATAACTTTTGAACAATACTTAAAATACGAAGATGGGACAAATAGCCGTTACGAATTGGTGGATGGAGAGTTAGTTTTAATGCCACCTGCCAGTTTTTTGCATTCAGATATTATCGACTTTATTGCTGATTTGTTTAGGGCGATCGCTTTTGAACATAAATTAGATGTCAAAGTAAAGACTGGAGATGTGGGAGTAAGAACGGGGATTAACTCATCTCGGATACCTGAGATCTCAGTTATTGATGGAATTGTATGGCGAAGTATGCCTAGAGATGCTTCAGCAGTAATTGAAGTACCTTTGCTTCTGGCAGTAGAAGTAGTCAGCCCTGGCACTGAACAAATAGAGCGAGATTACATAAATAAAGTAACGGAATATCAAAACTCAGGTATTGCCGAGTATTGGATTGTCGATGGGTGTGGCTCTTTTGAAGTAATGAAGTCAAATGGCTAACAATCTTTTAGGGTCCTGAAACTTGTTGACATGATTGCGCTGGAACTCCTGAATCTTGTGGAACTGCCAATATTCAT
>JASJDB010000245.1 GCA_030065315.1 Xenococcaceae cyanobacterium MO_167.B52
CTGTCTTATCAAACATGATGGTGCCTTTAGCTGGAATATGTGATACAGCTTTTCTAGGTCATTTAAGCAAGATCCAACCATTAGCAGGGGTAATTTTAGCAAGTATTTTATTCGATTATCTTTATCGTGTTTTAAAATTCTTGCGAAATAGTACTAATGCCATGACGGCTCAAGCAGTAGGAGAAAATGATACTAAAGGAATAATTATTGCCTGTTTCCGTAGTAGCTTGATTGCCCTAATTCTCTCCTTCATCATATTACTTTTACAATATCCCATACAAAAACTAGGCTTTGCAATTCTATCTGGTTCTCCAGCAATTGAAGCATCAGGAATTGAATACTTTAATGCTAGAATTTGGGGCGCACCAGCAGTATTACTTAATTTTGTTTTGATTGGTTGGTTTTTAGGCAGAGAAAAAAATAACTTTGTTTTATTAATATCAATTGTTGCCAATGGCTCTAATGTTTTATTCGATTATTTAATGATATATAGATGGGGTTGGGATAGCCTGGGGGCTGGTTTAGCTACTGCCCTAAGTCAATATTTAGCATTATTAGTTGCTCTATTGGGAGTAGCTTTGAGTATAGATTGGCAAGAAGTACCTTTAATAATCAAAAAAATCTGGGAAGGAGACTCTTTCCGCAGTGCTATTACTCTAAAAGCTAATATTTTAGTCCGTTTTGTCGCTTTGATATCCGCCTATTCAATTTTTACTAATATTAGTGCCACTATGGGTACTAGTCTATTGGCTGAAAATGGCTTACTCTTACAAATTGCTCTGTTAAGTCAATTTACTATTCAAGGAGTAGGGATGACAACCCAAACTCTTATTGGTAACTTCAAGGGGAAAGGAGAATATCACAAAATATTTCCCCTATTGACTCTTGCTATTTTCACTACTTTAGTTATTGCTTTGAGCTTTGCTTTAAGCGTAATTTTCTTCCCTCAAACTATTTTTAGTCTCCTAACTAACCATACCGAAATTAATCAAGGAATAACATCTTACACTCTTTGGTTATTACCCTTACTTTCCTGTACTGCGATCGCATTTATGCTGGAGGGTTATTTTATGGGTTTAAAAGAAGGAGTAATTATACGTAATGCTTCGTTGATTGCTTTTGGTTTAATTTTTCTACCTTTGGTAATCATGACAATGAATCTTCAGAGTGTTCATTTACTCTGGTTTTCTCTTACAAGCTATATGCTGGGCTTAATTTTCGTACTTGCATCACAACTATTAGCAACACAAAAAAATATGAAAATTATAGGACTTGTTGAGAAATAAAATTAGATTGCCCATTGCTCCAGTTGATATGCACTATCCCAGAACATCCATTCAAATTGTGATGCGCGATAGAAAACTTGATTCATCAATTCTAGTTCTCTGACTGAGGCTTTTTCTGCTTCTTGATCTGCTATTTGAATAACATAATTAACTGAAGCCTCAAACTCTGGGTCAATATAAGTATCAATCCATTTTTGATAGGCATTAGCTTGAGTGGTTGCTTGTTGATAGATGTGTTTTCCTACTGCTAAATAAATCCAAAAACAGGGCAAAACCGCAGCTACTGTAACAGCAAAACTATGTTGATATGCTGTAGCAATCAAAAAATTAGTATAGTTTAAACAGGTAGGAGAAGGTTCTGTTACCAAAGCTGCTTCGGCTGGGATGCCAAATTCAGCAAAAAAGTTTTCGTGCAAACTGCGTTCTACAACAATAGCTTCTCGGACGCTACTAGCAAATTGTAACTGTATATCTGGTTGGGGTGCTTTGGCTGAAATAATAGCTAAAACACGAGCAAATTCACCAAGATAAATACTATCTTGAATTATGTATTGTTGAAATATTTGTCTGTCTAAAGAACCAGATTCAAGTTCTTTAACAAAAGGCATTTTTACAATAGCCTGATAAATATTTTCAATCTTTTTCCAAGCTTGAAAAGAAAATTGCACCTTGATCCAACTCCCAGGACTAAAGTTACTTTCGGTTAGGCGATCTGTTTCAGGTTGCCATTTTTTTGAGCGAACATCTTGCTCTTGTTGGTAAAGGACTAACCTACGAGTTTAAATAATACTGTTAAAACAGTACTCAATAAAACAATTATCAGGCTGAAAAATAGTCCAAATAACCATTTTATCCAAGTCAAATCTGTTTTAATAACTTGAATTTCGGTGTTTAAATCGGCAAATTTGTCATTAATGTTTTTTTCAAAACTATCTAATTTTTCTTTGAAAAAATCTTTTAGTTCTGTTTCTTTTTGAGTATTCAAATAAATCTCCTCTTTACTTTAACTATTATTCTGCGATCGCGATTCTTCCTAACTCAGTAGGGGTTATTCCTTTTTGGTTGCGAGGTCTTTGAGGAATTGCTGTCATGTTTAATGATGTCGGTTGATTTCCGTGGGTGGCTACGGAAATATTATAAGTGCCACTCCTGGGAACAGATATTCGTGCTTTCAAGATTAAAGTTATTCCAGTGCTAAAGATTTAAACTCTACTTAAACAGAACTTAGTATAAATAATGAATTAAGCTTAATTTTAAACTGGAACAACCTTGGACTTAGCACACCAAAGAGGAGCTTCTTTTGACTAACAATACAATGAGTTTGCCTACTGGCTCCCGTAGTGAGTTACGGAATATAGTCCGTTCTCAATTACAATTACTACTAGAACAAAAAAACTATGAAGGTGCTAAGACATTACTAGTTCCAGTACAACCAGTTGATATTGCTGAAGCAATCGCGTTTTTACCAGAAGAAATACAGGCGATCGCTTTTAGGTTACTAAATAAAGCTGAGGCGATCGAAGTTTATGAATATTTAAACTTTGAAGTGCAGCAATTCCTGCTGGAAAATTTTCAAGCGGAAGAAGCAAGACAAATTATCGATAGTATTGCTCCAGATGAACGAGTAAAACTATTTGATGAATTGCCTCCCAAAATTGTTCGTCGTTTGGTAGCTCAACTTAGTCCCGAAGAGCGTCAAGTTACATCGCTACTTTTGGGCTATCAAGCAGACACAGCAGGAAGGCTCATGACCCCTGAGTATATAGCCTTAAAAGAAGATTTAACTGCAACTGAAGCTCAGGAACGGATTCGGAATGTAGCTAGTTCCGCAGAAGTGAGTTATTACATTTATGTAGTAGATAGCAGCAAAAAACTCATTGGAATTACTTCTCTTAAGGATTTAATTATTGCTCTTCCCCAACAAACTCTGGGAGAAATTATGACCCGTGATGTAGTTTATGGCTATACTCATACTGACCAAGAAGAAGTAGCACAGTTAATTCAACGCTATGATTTGCTGGCACTACCAATTGTTGACCAAGACAAGAATTTGTTAGGGGTTGTCACAGTAGATGATGTGATTGATATTTTGGAATCAGAAGCCACTGAAGATATCTATACTATGGGAGCAGTGCAAGCTGACCATGATAGTTACTTCAATCAAAATTTATTCTCAGCAGCTAGAAAGCGAACTCCTTGGCTCTTAATTCTACTTGTTACTAACTCAATTACTGTATTAATTCTCAGTAGATATGAGCAAGTTTTGGATGAGGTTGTAGCTTTAGCTTTTTTTACCCCTTTATTAATTGATGCTGGGGGGAATGTAGGAGCGCAATCTTCTACAGTAGTGATTCGAGGCTTGAGTACTGATGAATTAAGAGAGAAAAAACCTACTTTAGTAATTTTGCGAGAGTCACTGACTGGGGGAATGTTAGGGATATTATTGGGAATTTTGGTTGTGGTAGCTATTTTTATATTTCTAGGAAAAGGTGCAATTGGCTTGACAGTTGGTCTAAGTTTACTCAGTATTACCTTGATTGCAGCTACCACTGGCGCAGCCTTACCTTTTCTATTCCATTCTCTAGGTTTAGACCCTGCCTTAATGTCAGCACCTTTTATCACTACGGTAGTAGATATTTTAGGGATTTTAATTTATCTAAATATTGCTAAGTTTCTATTAGGAATTTAAGATTAATTTCCCCTTTATCTAGTCCCAAAATATCACAGAAACCATTAATTACTTTCTGCTCTTGCTGGCTCAAATCACGGTCTGCTTTAGCCATAACTAGACAGATACGTAGTAAAAGAGATGCTAATTCTTCATCTCCACATAATTGAGTAATCGCTTTGTCTACTATTACTTCTCCTTTTTCAGGATCAAGAGAAATGGTTTCAGCATAGGTGCGAAACAGTTCTACCGCCTCATTAGGCTCAAAAACTTGTAGTTCTCTCACCTGGTCGAGAATATAATCGCGAGCCATCAGTTCCGCAAAACTAATCTCTCCATCTGCTAAAGCTAGCATAGCAGTTGCTGCCATCGCTGCTTCGAGAAACTTCTGACTGCGGATTTTTTGCTCATGCTTTACTAATAAAGCCTTGAGAGTTTCAATGACTCCCATTATCTTTTGCTCCTAAAAGAACCATAAAAAAAACTAAATAGGATAATTTTAGTTTTATTATTAATTACTTATACAGTATTACTGCTACCTGAAACATGAAATTTACTCCAGCATTTAGGCAACAGGTTTCTGAGCAAATTATTCCCTTGTTAGATCGTTTTGAAGAAATAGAAACAATTTTGGCTGGTGAGATTACAGAAACCAGAATATGGAATCCGCCCCAAGAACTACCTGAATTAGTCAATCATTATCTAGATATGCTTTGGGTAGTATATATCAGTAAATATCATTTGCTCTGTCAGTCTTTGATTCAGGCGTTAAATACGGAAAACTTCTTTCTCTATGGCATGATTGGACGTTCTCTTATTGAACATACGGCTATCTTAAAATATTACGTCAGTGGTAAGATGCTCCCCTTAGGACAAACAATTTTATCTCAAGAAAAAATTACTGAAGCCAGTATTGAGGAATTGATTATTCTTTTGGATCGACATCTCACAGGAAAAAGATTTGATTGGGATAGTTTCTTAGAAGATTATTTTGATGAATTAGAACAACCCCAACAGGGATCAGTCCTCAAAGAACCTCAAGTCAATGTTTTAACCTGTTTACAAAAGTGGATTAAAGAAGATTCTGCGATCGCAGGTTTATATGAATTATTCTGTGATCTAGTACATCCCAATTTAGGAAGTACCTTATTAATTAGTAGATTAGTTGAGCGACACAATATTGGAGTTGGTGGTTCAGTAGGACAGCCTGTGGGGCTAGAGATTTTTAACCGCACTTTTGAACAATTAATAGCTCTGTTTCAAGAGGTTCGTGCTCAATTGATGCAGTTGAGGGAATTTAAGTTTCCTGAGTCTTTCTATAGAACCAAAATTCAGTCCTAGCAATAATTCATAGGTTAAATAAATAAAAATGAAGGCTCCATTGATGAGGGACAAATCAAAAATACCCAGCATTCTTAAAACTGATCTATTGTGGATATTAGGGTTAAGTGGCGCAGCCCTCATTCTTTACACCTATAACTTAGGAGAACTTGCTCTTAGAGACTGGGATGAAGGCATTGTTGCAGGTGTTGCCCGTAATATTTGGCGTGGGACAGAAAATAGTCATGTTTGGCTTTATCCCACTATTAACTATGACCAGCCTTATTGGAATAAACCTCCTTTGATTCACTGGTTAATCGCGATTGCTTATGGTTGGTTTGGAATTAGTGAATGGACTACCAGACTGCCCCCAGCAATCATCTCAGCTTTATCGGTTCCCTTGCTGTATAAACTTGCTAGAGAGATTTTACCCACGCGCATCGGGGCAATATTTTCCGCATTAGTTTATCTGACATTATTACCAATGGTGCGTCATAGCAGATTAGCAATGTTGGATGGTGCGATTGCCTGTTGGTTTATCTTGACTATCTGGTGTTTATTGCGTTCTCGTAATAGTTCTCAATACTTTCTCGGAGTAGGTATAGGCTTTGGCTTAGTTTGTCTGACTAAAGGTCTGATGATGGGAGTTCTATTGGGCGCGATATCCCTAATTTTTATCCTCTGGGATGCCCCAAAATTGCTTAGAAGTGGCTATTTGTGGTTTGCTCTAATCTTAGGTACATTTCCTGCAATCGCCTGGTATATCATGCAATATTGGCACTATGGAGAAGAATTTATAGCTATTAACTTAGGTCAACAAACTTTTAGTCGTATTTGGGAGTCAGTCGGGGAACGTTCTACTCCCCCCTGGTATTACTTACTGGAAATTCTGAAATATACTTTTCCCTGGTTATTATTTTTACCAGGTGGCATTGTGATTGCTCTAAAAGAGAAACATTCGAGTTGGGCAAAATTAGTTTTAGTTTGGTCTGGAATCTACTTAATTGCCATTTCTTCAATGGTTACAAAGCTACCTTGGTATATTATTCCTTTTTATCCTGCTTGGTCGCTGCTTGTGGGGGCTAATTTAGCTATTATCTGGCAAACTAAAGCTTTTAATTCCTTACAAATGCGGATAATTGGGATTTTTGTTAGCTTACTAGCTTTAGCGATTTGGTTAACTTATATTTTTTACAATGCAATCAATATCTCAAGGGATCCCTCTTTGCGGTTAATTTTAGCAATGTTAGCTTGTACCTTTACTATCGTTGTCATTTCACTCTGGTTAAAACATCGCTATTTTATGATTTTTTTGTTCCTCGGCTTATATAGTTCTCTTTTACTATTGTTCAATTCTCAACTTTGGGTATGGGAATTAGCAGAAGCCTTTCCTGTTAAACCCGTTGCTGAAGTGATCAAACAGCATACCCCAGATCAACAAATCGTCTATACTTCTTATCCTTACAATCGTCCTGCTTTAGAATTTTACAGTGAGCGCGTTGTTATTCCAGCATCAGATGAAGAGTTAAAAAAATATTGGCAGCAAAAAGACGAGGTATATTTTTTGCTTGATTCTCAGGCAATCATCAGGCTTAATTTAGATTTTAAACAAACTTTAGGATATAGTTTAAATTCAATACTAACTCCTGAGCGAACAAGTCAAACCACTGACACCTGGCAACTAATAACTCGAATCAATTAGTAAAATGTCTCTAAGAAGTAAACGAGAAAAAGATAGCGTCGATAATTTTGAGATCTACCAAAATAGCTATAAATTACATCAAAGTTTTGCTCATGTATTTGAATGCTCCAATACCTTAAGATATGAAAAGCTATTAAAAGATCAAATTTCTCTATCTGTTCCAGGTAAAAAAGTTTTAGATATTGGCTGTGGTTTAGGAAATAGCTCCCTAGAATTATTAAAGTACCAGCCTGAACACGTTCTGGGAATAGATATTTCAACAAAATTTATCAATTATGCTAAACGGTACGAACAAGCAGATAAGTTACATTTTATGCTTCAGGATATAGCTTTACCAATTGAAGGCAAATTTGATGTCATATTTGGCAGGTCGATTTTACACCATTTAGATTATCAAGAAGTTTTAGCTAGGCTCTATTGTAAAAATCTTAATCCTGGTGGGGTAATGCTTTTTATGGAACCATTAGGATCTAATCTATTGCTGAGGTTATATTGGCGAATTGCTAAAAATGTTCATACCTTAGACGAAAAACCATTTATCAGACATGATTTAACTTGGATTAAAAACAACTTCGAGCATTTTGATTTAATTCCGATCAATTATTTCTCATTTTTGTTTGGTATTTTATCTTCTAAAATTTTTAAGAGTTCAGATAACTGGTTGATGAAAATTTGCGATATTATAGACGTTAATTTAGCTAAAATAGACTACTTAAAACCTAACTATAGACAAGGAATTTTTATTATTAAAAAAGAACAGCATCAATCTAATTTCCAAAACTAAAAAATTCGAGCTACTTTCGGTAAGTAGGTAGGTGTAATTAAATATAAAATGGCTGTGACAGGTGTTAGGTGTTAGGTGTTAGGTGTTAGCCCTAATCCTAAAGGATACCGCTGCCCCTGCGGGTAGAGCTACGCAAGCGCATAAGGATTCGCTATCGCGTCGTGTTAGGGAAAATTAACTACTCAGGTTTTATAAATAATTTTGCCCAGGTACTTATATAGCCTTTCTCAAATATGTAAGTGCGCTCAATACGGCGATTCTACAAGGTCGAGAAACCAGACGCTAGCTCTCCGTCAATCAACAATCAACAAGCGAACAATCAACAAAAACTAATATATGAAAAACTTATCAGATGGTTAAGCAGAATTTGTCTTAATAAAACCGATCGCGATCTAGCTTGATACTGATTCCTGTGTTAGATTTAGACTATTTCGGACATTACTACCCGAAAAATAGTCAAGTTTTCTTAAAACTTGTTTACAATATGTATAAACAACACGGGGTAATCATTCATGGATCAATTAGAAAATAGTCTTTCTGTCGAGCAAAAGTTTAGCCACAAAGTATTTAGCGAGCAGGTTAAACAACTTTCTAGCCAACAAGCTCAAGAATTACTAATTCAAATGCACAAGCAAATGTTATTCAAAGACAACCTTTATAAAGAGTTATTTTTGAGCCAAGAAAAAGATATTGTTAATGCTCTATTTAGAGGCAAGAAAAATTGAACACTATTAATTTAGTACAAAAAGTTAGGCTTCTCTCCCCACGGAGAGAAGTCTTTTGTTTTTAAGAAAAATGCTCAAGTCTTAATTCTAGTAGAGAAAAATTAAGGTAATTGCCAATTTGTTGCGATCATTTTTTATGATTCAACTAAAACCAACAATAGTTAGTCAAAAAAGGCGATCGCTTAATGAAGAAAGCTAATACTCCTAAGTCCATCTCAATTGCCCTACCAGGTTTGAAAAAATTGCTCTCTTATCGTCGGGAATGGTTACGAGGAGATGTATTAGCAGGATTAACGGTAGCAGCCTATTTAATTCCTCAATGTATGGCTTATGGAGAACTAGCAGGAGTTGAGCCTGTTGCAGGATTATGGGCAATTTTACCACCCATGATTATTTACGCCTTATTTGGCTCTTCACCCCAGCTTTCTATTGGTCCCGAATCTAGTACTGCGGTGATGACAGCAGTAGCCATCGCACCTTTAGCAACTGCTAGAACTGATATCTATATTAGTCTTGCTGCTTTGTTGGCAATTTTTATGGGGCTAGTTTGTATTGTGGGCTATGTTGCCCGACTGGGTTTTTTGGCAGATTTACTATCCAAACCAATTTTGATTGGCTATATGGCTGGTATTGCTCTCATTATGATCGGGGGACAACTGGGTAAGATCGGCAAGATTGAGATTGAAGCCAATGATTTTTTAGGTCAGGTTAGTGAATTTATTAATAAGCTAGAGCTTGCTCATTCTCCGACCCTAATTTTAGCCCTGTTAGTTTTAGTTTTTTTGTTTGCCTTTCAGCGTCCTTTTCCCAATTTACCAATTCCTCTAATTGCTGTTTTACTATCAACAGCAGCAGTGGCAATATTTAATCTGGATAATCAGGGTGTAGCAGTAGTAGGAGCAATACCTGCTGGATTACCTCATTTCGCTATCCCCCAAATATCAGTTAAAGATTTAATTTCTCTGGGTGCTTCTGCTGTGGGGATTTCGATTGTGGGCTATTCCGATAATGTGTTAACTGCCAGAGCCTTTGCCAATCGCAATAACTATAAAATTGATGCCAATGAAGAACTATTAGCTTTGGGTGTGGCTAATTTGGGTAATGGGTTGATGCAAGGATTTCCCATTAGTAGCAGTGGTAGTCGCACTGTAATTGGGGATTCTTTGGGTAGTAAAAGTCAGCTATATTCCTTGGTGGCAATGGTAGCAGTCATTCTAGTATTGCTATTTTTGCGCCCTATATTAGCATTATTCCCGAAAGCTGCTTTAGGTGCGATTGTTATTTATGCTGCAACTAAATTAATCGAAGTCCCAGAATTTATCAGGTTATATCGATTTCGTCGTAGCGAGTTTATCTTAGCGATCCTAACTACTATGATGGTCTTGGTAACGGATATTTTAGTGGGAGTGGGGATTGCAGTTAGTTTATCGGTAATTGAGCTATTTTCTAGAGTGGCTCGTCCTCATGATGCAGTATTGGGTAGAGTTCCCAATTTAGCAGGACTTCATGACATCGAAGACTGGGAAGGAGCAAAGACTATACCAGGATTGGTAATCTATCGTTACGATGCACCCTTATGTTTTGCTAATGCGGAAAACTTTAAAGAGCGATCGCTTGAAGCCGTTGCAGCTGAATTAACTCCCGTTGAATGGTTTGTCTTAAATATGGAAGCCAATGTAGAAATTGATATTACGGCGATCGATATACTGTTTGAATTGCGAGATGAATTAGCTGCTAAAAATATTA
>JASJDB010000246.1 GCA_030065315.1 Xenococcaceae cyanobacterium MO_167.B52
TAATACTAAATCCTGTTTAGATACAACACTTTAAATTTGCGAGAAGTCAGAAGTCAGAAGTCAGAAGTCAGAAGTCAGAAGGGTTTAAGCTAATTTTATGCTTTAAATTAAAAGTATACTTTGGTAAGCGGATTTGGTATAGGATAAGGATTATTTTGATAGTCCCTACAAACTGACTGGGTCGAATCAGAAAATAACAAATCTCTTATCTTTTCCCGAATCCTCAAAAAGGGTGGATAATATTCCACCCTAAATAAATTAAACAGAAGTTAATTCTTGTACCGCTACATCAGGATTAGCAACTGCACTATCAGCTTCAGAAGGTGGTACAACTTGCCAGAATTTTCCTAGATAACTATCCCAATTATCAAGAATTTCCTGACCTTTACTACTACCAGTTTTAGCAACATGAGCCGTAATCATTGCTTTTAATTGCTCTTTACCAGCCTCAGCAACAATGCGCTGAATTTTAACAATTTCAGGATTAACTTTTTCAGGGAAAGAGCCATCTTCATCAAGAAAATAACCAATTCCGCCAGTCATTCCCGCTCCAACATTGCGCCCAACTTTTCCTAAAACAGCAAGTACACCACCAGTCATGTATTCGCAGCAGTGATCTCCTGCACCTTCAATAACTGCCCTGCCAACAGAGTTACGGACAGCGAAACGTTCTCCAGCTCTGCCATTAGCATAGAGAATGCCACCAGTTGCACCATATAAGCAGGTGTTGCCGATAATTACATTATCCACAGTATTGTAAGTAGCATTGCTAGGAGGTTTAATTACTATTTCTCCGCCGTGCATTCCTTTACCTACATAATCATTAGCTTCTCCTGTTAGAATTAGGTTCATTCCAGGAAGATTAAATGCACCAAAGCTTTGACCAGCATAACCGTGGAAGTTAAAGTTTAGTTCTCCTTCAAAACCACTGTTGCCATATTTTGAAGCTATAACCCCAGATATTCTCGCTCCCACGGAACGATCTGTGTTAACTATCTTGATTTCTTTGGTAATTGCGCCTTGGTTATTGATGGCATTGATAATGTCTACATCAGCTAATAATTCGTCGTCTAAAACTGCACCGTTAGTATGTATCTCACCATGTTCTAACCAAGAACGGTCATTTTTTACATCGGGAAGATTAATTAAACAGTCTAAATTCATTCCCTGAGTCTTGGTTAACTGTGCATCATTTCTTTGTCTTAATAAGTCAGCACGTCCGATAATTTCTTGCAGACTGGTGTAACCGAGTTTAGCAAGGAGAGATCGCACTTCTTCAGCGATGAAGTAGAAGAAATTGACTACATGAGCAGGAATTCCTGTAAATCTAGCTCTTAAAGCTTCTTGTTGGGTTGCTACCCCTACAGGACAAGTATTCATATGGCAAACTCGCGCCATGCGACAACCTTCCGCAATCATAGCAATAGAGCCAAAGCCGTATTCTTCTGCCCCCATTAGAGCTGCCATAATTACGTCCCAACCAGTTTTTAAACCACCGTCAGCCCGTAATAAAACTCTGTCCCGTAATTGATTTTCCAGCAATACACGATGTACTTCGGTTAAGCCTAATTCCCAAGGTGCGCCAGCGTGTTTAATGGAGCTGAGGGGTGATGCACCAGTACCTCCATCATGTCCCGAAATTTGGATTACATCGGCATTAGCTTTAGCAACTCCTGCTGCAATTGTCCCGATCCCAATTTCTGCCACTAGTTTTACTGATACGGCAGCTTTGGGATTAATCTGGTGTAAATCGTAGATTAACTGTGCCAAGTCTTCAATGGAGTAGATATCGTGGTGGGGAGGGGGAGAAATTAGGGTAACACCTGGTTTAGAGCGACGTAAGGAAGCAATATATTCACTAACTTTTTTCCCTGGTAACTGTCCTCCTTCTCCTGGTTTTGCTCCTTGGGCTACTTTAATTTCTAGTTGTTTCCCACTCATCAGGTATTCAGGAGTTACGCCAAAACGTCCAGAGGCTACTTGTTTGATGGCAGAACTAGCCGTGTCACCATTTTGTAAGCCTTTAAGATGGGGTAGAGTAGCAGAATTGCCTTCATGATCTACATCATCTAAAACTGTAAAACGGACTTTATCTTCTCCCCCTTCCCCAGAATTGGATTTACCTCCTAAACGGTTCATTGCTACTGCCAAAGTCTCATGTGCCTCCCTTGACAAAGAACCGAGAGACATTCCCCCAGTGCAGAAGCGTTTCACAATGGATTCTACGGATTCTACCTGTTCTAAGGAGATTGATTTGCGATCGCTTTCAAAATCTAACAAATCTCTCAAAGCCGTTGCTGGTCTACCTTGGAGGTATTGTTTGTATAATTCGTAATGGTCGTATTGCTTACTTCTTACTGCTTGGTGTAGAGCTTTAGACATTTCGGGAGTATTCATGTGATATTCACCACCCCTTCTGTAAGCAATAAAGCCAAAGTTAGCCAGTTTTTTACTCTGTAACTCAGGAAAAGCTCTTTGATGAATAGTGATAACTTCTTGTGCCAATTCCTCAATAGTCAAGCCACCCAGACGGGAAGTTGTACCAACAAAACACAAGTTAACCAAACCCATTCCCAAACCAATAGCTTCAAAGATTTGCGCTCCATGATAGGAAGATAATAAAGAAATTCCCATCTTAGAAAGAATTTTGAGCAATCCTGCTTCTACTGCTTTACGATAGTTTTTCTGCACTTGGATCAGAGACACTGTCTCAATTTTCTCATTTGCCATCAATTTTTGAGTTTTGGGGTTACTCCACCATTGGCGCACACTTTCC
Organism: Xenococcaceae cyanobacterium MO_167.B52; assembly: GCA_030065315.1. Lineage (GTDB taxonomy): Bacteria > Cyanobacteriota > Cyanobacteriia > Cyanobacteriales > Xenococcaceae > JASJCP01. The sequence goes on from JASJDB010000246.1 coordinate 2,777, forward strand.
CAAGCTAGATAAGGACATACGGCAGAAGCACCATAACCCACCAAACAAGCATAGTGATGAGTATTCCAGCATTGTGCTGTATCTACTACCAAAGAAGTTTTTAGGCGTAATCCCGATTTGATTAAGTGATGATGTACTGCACCTACCGCAGCTAAGGGAGGAATATAACTATATTCTGTACCGATTTTGTGACCACTTCTGTCACTGAGAATTAAAATTTCTGCCCCATCTTTTACGGCTGCTGCTGCCTGTTCACACAGTTGTCTAATTACGGTTTCTAAACCTTTGGGACCCGTAGCGATTTCGTAGAGAGTAGATAGAGTTTCACTCTTAATATCCGAGTTTTTAATAATCTCTAACTCAGAATCGTTAATTACAGGACTTTCCAACTTCAACAAGCGACTGTCTTCAGGTTTAACATCTAATAAATTTCCCTTGGCTCCCAATTGCATAGAAAGGGACATTACCAAACTTTCCCGCAAGGGATCGATAGGAGGATTAGTTACTTGAGCAAATCTTTGTTTGAAATAGTTATAGAGCAAATGAGCCTTATCAGAAAGTACCGCCAAAGGAATGTCATCCCCCATACAGTAAGTAGGCTCTTTTCCTTGAATTGCCATAGACTGAATAATCATTTCTACGTCTTCTGCTGTATAACCAAAAGCAGTTTGTTGACGTAGCAACTGATCACTGTCTAGATGTAAGTCAGTCCCAAAATCTTCAGCTTTAATTGTCTGGCGATATTGTTTTACCCAATCCCCATAAGGATTTTGATGAGCAACTCTTTGTTTAATATCCCAATTGTGTAATACTTCTTTGCTTTGAAGATCGACTACAATAGTTTGTCCTGGTCCCAATCTGCCTTTTTCAACAATTTCGCTTTCAGGTAGGTCTACTACGCCAGTTTCCGAAGCAACTATGATGTAACCATCCTTAGTGATAGTATAACGAGCAGGACGCAACCCATTGCGATCTAAACTAGCCCCTACAGTTTTTCCATCGCTATACACCAGTAGGGCAGGACCATCCCAAGGTTCTTGTAAACCACTGTAATACTCATAGAAATCGGTAATTTCGGGATATTGTCGTAAATCAGGCTGGTTTTTATAAGCTTCTGGCACCAAAACCATAGCAGCTTCAGGTAAACTCCTTCCTGTTCTTACTAGCAACTCCATTGTGCTATCCAAGTTATAAGAGTCACTATTATCACTATTAACAATAGGAGTCAACTTTTCTAATTCTTCCTTAGTCCAACCAGGAACTTCTAAATTTTGCTCCCTAGTTGCCATCCAGTTAATATTACCGATTAAAGTATTAATTTCCCCATTATGTCCCAACAATCGCATCGGTTGAGCAAAGGGCCATTTAGGCATAGTATTGGTGCTAAAGCGTCGGTGATAGACAGCAAAAGAACTTTCATAATCAGGATTAGCTAAGTCGCGATAAAACTCTCCTAATACCTCTGAGCGAACCATACCTTTGTAAACTATGGTTCGACAAGAAAAAGAACAGATATAAAAATCATCAGATAATTCTTTGCCTACTCGCGATCTCGAAATATATAAGTTTCTATCTAATTCATCTCCCTTTAACCCTACTTCGGATGCTACGATTATCTGCTCTATTTGAGGCTGATTTTCTCTAGCTTGTATACCTAATATTTCGGGTTTAACAGGAACTTTACGCCAGCCTAAAACCTGTAAACTTTCTTGTTTAACTACTTTTTCGACAAATTTTTTAGCAGCAACAGATTTTGCATCATCTTGAGGCAAAAATACCATTCCTACTCCATAAGTTTCTGGTTGGGGTATTTCTAATTGATTATTTTCAAACCAACTTGCTAACAATTTGTGAGGAATTCCCGTCATGATCCCAGCACCATCTCCGGAATCCCGATCTGCACTACATCCTCCCCGATGTTCCATACATCCGAGAGCATTTAAAGCTTGTAGAATTAGCTGATGAGTTTGTCTTCCATCCTGATAAGCGATAAATCCCACCCCACAAGCATCCCTTTCTTTTACTAACCAAGGTTGACCTTCAAATGGTGCTAAAGATTTTTCTGATTTTTGCTTGTTATTGCCTATTATTTGATTGATATTGTTTTTTTTCATAGCTCAAATATATTAGATTGTGGAAAAAGAATTAGCTGTAGATTGTTGATTTTTAGTGACTTTTACTATTTGCTGGGCTTAATAATATAGCTTTTCTATAAGTACATATAGAATAGGGGGGTTATAGAATCTTACCTTAATAAGTTGTCTATGGTCTGGGATTAGGAAACAAAAATTCTATCAATTCATTACTTACTTAATTGATAAATTATTATGGCGGTACTTGAATAGAAGTGAAACAATTATAATTGAGATGAACCCACCCAAAGCTAAAACACCTGCTTGACTGAACCAAAGAATAATTTGCTGTAGAGAAACTATTTGACCCAGGAAACAAGATAAAGTAACTATGGTTAATGCCCAAACAACTGCACCACTGAAATTGTAAAAGAGAAATTTTCTGTAGGGCATTTGGGTAATACCTGCTAATGGTCCTGCTAAAATACGCAATATTGTGATAAAACGACCAATAAATACGGCTTGAGCAGCATTTTTACGATACTTTTCTCTGCCTAGTTCCAATTTTTCCTCTGGAAGTCGAAATAATTTGGCAATTTTTACTATAAACTCCCAACCGCCAATACGACCAATCCAATAACCAAAGTTATCACCAATGACAGCTCCAGCGATCGCACTTATGAGAACTCCCCAGTAATTTAATTCTCCTGTTCCAGCAAAAAAACCACCAACTATAGTAATGGTTTCTCCTGGTAGGGGAATTCCAGTGTTTTCTAGGGCAATTCCAATAAATACCGCCCAATAACCGTAATGGCGAGCGATTTCTTGAGCATTATCTAGGGACAGTAACTCGATAGACATTAATAACCTTTACAAAGGTTTACTTTATTGTTTATCTTGACGTGAATTAGGCTTAAGTGTCAACAAGGGAGAGTGGCAATACTGTTCGGTTAAAAAAGTTATCTGTTGAGAAAGAGAGAGAGAAGAACGTCCTTCGGAGGATGGAGAAGGTGGAGAAGAAGGGGAGGACAAGGGAGCAAGACTTTCTCCACTCTCTCCCCACACCTCCCACTCTCCCCCCTCTCTCGTTTATAGTTCCCACACCTCCCACACTCCCCACACTCCCTAATTTCATTAAGTTTTTAAGCTGATCCGAACAGTATTGAGAATTTGGGTAAGTTTAAGTTACGGACTTTTGTAACTGTTGAGCTTTAGTACTGAGTTTTTCAGTATTGCTCTTGACTTGAGTAATACTGGTAGCTGTTTCTTTGGCTCCCAAATTAATAGCTTCTATCGCACCTAATATCTGTTGAATACCTACTGCTTGTTGTTTAGCACTCAAAGAAATTTGTTGACTGTTTAAAACTACGTTATTAATTGCTTCTTTCACTCCAATGAAAGACTTAGCTGTTCCTTTCGCCAGTTGGATACTGACTTCAGCCGTTTTCGTGCCTTCATCTGTTACCATCACCGTACTATTCATCGAGGATTGAATATCATGAACTAGATCATTAATTTGATCAGCGGATTTTTTGCTTTCATCGGCTAATTGACGAATTTCACGAGCTACTACTTCAAATCCTTTGCCATTTTCCCCTGCTCTTGCTGCTTCAACTCCAGCATTAAGAGCTAGGATATTAGTCTGGTCTGCTAAATCCCCAACCAATTCTGAAATTTGGGAAATTTGACTGGTTTGTTCGCTCAACTCAATAATTTCCGAAGCAATCGCTTCAACTTTTTTCATCAGATTACCCATACCTTCCATAGTTTTTTGAACCGTATTTGCTCCTTCTTCTGCTAAAGCTAAAGCTTCACTAGCTCCCGCAGCAGAGGTGGCTGCCTGTTGGGCAGATTGACGAGAAGATGAACCCAACTCATTGATAGTGGCGGTAACTTGGTTAACTGAAGTGGCTTGCTCGCTAACTGTAAGTTCTTGCTTTTCTACAGTAGAAGCAATATCTAAAGAAGAATTGGCGATGGTATTAGCAATATTTTGGATAAAAGCGGTTATTTGATTAGCTAGGAGATAGGCAATACTACTAGTTACTACGGCGGTAAATAGGGTTCCCCAAATAATAACCATTCCCAATTGTTTTTGAGCTACAAAGGCTTTGTTAGTATCTTGAGCCGTGATAACTCCCCAAGGTATTTGAGGTAAACCTTCTAGCTTTTCAAAAGGGGCATAAGAGATTAATTGTTTTTTCTGATCTATTTGGCGAACATCTATCCCGCTATCTACTTCAGCCTTGTTCATTTCAGCGAATAGCTTAAATTCAACACCAGCTTCTTTGCCGATTTCTTCTTTTATTGAAGCTCCAATAAATTTTCCTGAAACATTATCTATCAAATGCCATTCTTGTCCAGTAGCATCTACACTTGCTGCCAAGCGGTCTAAATTTTTAATTGGCATCCGAGAAATAGCAATAGCGATTGTTTTGCCATTATTAATATCTTTTACTGGAGAAACAAAATAGGAAACTAGCATTCCTGAAGACTCAGAAATAATAGCATCACTCATATAAGGCTCTTTTGTTTTTAAAACCTGCTGAAAATAACTTTGATTGAATTGATTGGGTAAAGGCTCCCCGGAAGATTGGACAATTACATTACCCTTTAGGTCAAATACACCTATGCTGTCGTAAATTAGATAAAGTTCTACATATTTATCGATCAGTTTTTGTTTTTCTTGAGCAGTCATAACTGCACTTACTTTCGAGTTATTGAAAGCAGGTAAATTAGATATAACTTGAATATCTGCATAACGGTCAAACAAGAAACGATTGATTTTATCGCTGAGATTAATGGCAAGGGCTTCTTCTTCGGCAACTTTGGAATTAAAAATATTTTTATTGGCAAAATAGTAAGCAAGAATACCACTACCAAGTACAGGTATAATGCCAAATGCAGCAGATAAAACTATAGCTTTAGTCTTTAAAGATAGTTGATTAAACATATTAGCTTTCCTCACAAAATTAATTGTGAAACTGTTACCGCTTTATTGTTCCCACAATTAACTTTTAAATCTCGAATCTAACAAAATTGACGAGGAGAGAGACTCTTTATCTTACTAGCCTCTCTCCTCGTGTTAACTAAATTATTATTATCAATAACTTCCTCTTAGAAATTATCAGATTCAGGTCTTATGGTCGAATTACCAGACTTATTGAGGAATAAATTACCCATAGAATCATTCTGATAAATACAGTTGATTTTGGGCGAACCCTCTAAGACTCCTGTAAAACCAAAAGTATTCATTCTGCGCTTGCAGTCTCTTACTTGCTCATTGGTGACTAAGTTTTGTTTTTCTAGTAATGACCAGTTATTTTGACGCAAGACACAACCAGGTTCCATCACAGGTTGCGTCACAAATACATTAAAAGGGTTGAGTGTGAGATAAAATCTGACATTAGAAACAATTGCACTGGCCCCAAATTGTTGACATAGTTCGGCATTAGGTGCTTGTTCATCAATTTCAGCACGAGAATCAATAGTTTCTAGATTGGAGTTATTGCTAAAGTTAAGAGCAATTCCTACTACCACACCTAAAACAAAGACACTGGCTAAAATAGCTACTTTGGCAACATCAATGGGACTTTTACCATCACCCCCACCAAAGGAGACAGAATTTTGTCTAGGTGAGCCATTGTAGCGATCATAATCGTATTTATTTCTGCGTGCCATAGAATTTAGAATAGAATGAGGTCAATTTGATTGCTCGATCCTGAGTGCTGTTCCTCAGACATCTATTATATCGATTGTCAATAATTGCTTGTGATCACAACAAATTACCCACGTAAAAAGATATGAATTTGATCCTTAAAAAAACAAGCTGAGTTTTATTGTGTATAAATTAGACTGGTAATCTTCAAATATTAACTAAGGAATTTTATTCATGGAACACGTTACTTCTAGTTTAATGCTAAAACGCCCGATCACAGTTAAGGCGATTGTAACTTCTCGTTGGAAAGAAGAAGTGCAACAACAACTTCAAGGGCAAATTTCTCAACTAGACAAGCAAATGCAACAGTTGGAAATGCAGGGAAAAAGAACAGTAGAGGAAATTCAAAAACAAACCAAAAATGCTGCTAATCCCCAAGTAACTAAACAAATTGAGAATATCAAAAGTCAGGTTAATCAAAAGAATAGTGAGATACTTAACAAAAAAAATCAGCTTCTACAACAACTACAGCAAGTGCAGCTATTAGAATTAGACAAGGAAGTTGTCCAAGCGCAGATGGAAAGCTTTTTCCGTGTCGAAAAGGGAGACAATCTCGTTAAAAAACTTAATGTAGAAATTGTAATTAGAGATGGTGTAATAGAAGACATACGGGGAGAAATATAAGTCAACTACAGACTTTGTAGCCAGACGCTATTCGGAAGTCTAAGATAATTATCAGGGTTGGGCTTCCGACCCTTATAGCTATGTAAAATACTCATTTACATCATTGCAAGCTTAATCCTCTCTTGAGAATTGTTAAGTATTATCAACTTTAAATCTTACTCTAAGTTCATTTTTATCAGGAGACCTGATAGATATTACCGACAAAGATGCTAGTATAAGGTTGGAGAATAAAGATATAAAGATAGACATTTATATTTCAGTATTACAAGGTTTAGCCAGGAAGTATTGATCTAGCTGTTTTCTAAGAATATCGTCTCTCTCAACGCAACACTCATCTAGGAGACAAACGAATTTTATGTCAATATATGTAGGTAACTTGTCCTATGAAATCAACCAACAAGACTTAAATGAAGTCTTTGGTGAATATGGTACTGTTAAGCGTGTCCATATTCCTACTGACCGTGAAACAGGACGAGTTCGTGGCTTCGCTTTTGTAGAAATGGAATCTGAAGCCGACGAAGATAAAGCTATTGAAGCTCTAGATGGAGCAGAATGGATGGATCGTAGTTTAAAAGTCAACAAAGCTAGACCCCGCCAAGACAGAAGTTCTTTTAGTGGTGGTCGCAGAAACAACCGCTTCTAAGCTACGAACTTATATTCCTTTTCAAGCTTCAAACTAAAAAATTGATAACGCTTCTGGGAATCACACGGATTAATTCCACTGCCATCTCCTAGAAGCTTTTTGTTGTCTTTATGGAGATCAATTAAATGGCTAAACGTCGCAACGCCAAAAAAGAAAAAGCAGCACGTAATAAAATTAATGCTCGAAAATTCCGCAAATCATCTTCTGGTTACGGAAAGAGAGGTAAAAGATGGTCTAATTACAATAATAATAGTGATAATAAACAGTCTTCAGAAACTAAGTCTGAGGATTCTGGATCGTCCAAATCTACTTCAACCACCAATACCACGGATAAGTAATGTTAGTTAGACACTGGTAAAAAATGTAAGGTGGGCAAAGTTATGAATATTTTGAA
>JASJDB010000247.1 GCA_030065315.1 Xenococcaceae cyanobacterium MO_167.B52
TGGGAGCGGGAGTAGCTGGCTCAATTGTTGCCAAACAGTTGAGTGAACAGGGTAAGACCGTTTTAATCCTTGAGGCTGGGACTGGTAAGAGTCTAACCCTTGAGGGTTTTCAAAGTCACGTTGAGACTTTCTACGGTGCTGTGGATAAGAACCCCAACGCTCCGTATCCTTTAAATCCCAATGCTCTCAGCCCCACTGATGGAGCCAATGGCTATTTTGAGGAGAAAGGACCTTTACCTCTAAGTGGTTCCTATACAAGGGTGTTAGGGGGCACAACTATGCATTGGGAAGGGAAAACCATAAGGATGTTACCCGAAGATTTCGAGTTACGCACTAGGTACGGACACGGTCTTGACTGGCCGATTAGCTATAAAGATATTCAGCCCTACTACCGCAAAGCGGAGTATGAGATTGGGGTTTCTGGAAACACAGAAGGACAAAAAGGTTTAGGTGTAACCTTTATGGATGGCTATGTCCTACCTATGCTAGAGCTTCCTCCTTCTTACTTGGATCAAAAAGTTAGTGAGAAAATTCATGGGACTACTGTTGAAATCGAGGGTGAGACCATTAAATTAGACCTGAGTACTTTCCCCCAGGGTCGCAATAGTATACCTAACCCTGATTATAAAAAATACAATGATGGTTACGATTTCATTCCCCAGGGAGTTGGCAGTGTCGAGCCTGTGGAGTACGGAGAAAGGTGTCAAGGTAACGCTAACTGTGTACCGATTTGTCCGGTTCAAGCTAAGTACGATGCCAGAAAAACCCTAAATAGAATAGCGTTTCCTGAGCGAGTGCATATTCTTCCGCAGGCTGTAGCCTATAAAGTTGAAGTAGATCCGACAAATGGTCGTGTCACTGCTATTCACTATAAACGCTATCAGGATAAGAACTCTCCTGAGCATACGCTGGGAATTGCCAAAGGTACTTTATTTGTCTTGGCAACCAATGCGGTGGAAAATGCCAAGCTAATGCTTGCTTCTGAACTACCTAGCACCAGTGGACTAATGGGTTGCCATCTAATGGATCACCCCTTCCTCTTAGCTTGGGCTTTGATGCCTGAAGTTACGGGGACAATGAGAGGTCCCCTGGTTACATCAGGAATCGGTACCTTTCGTAAAGGTGCTTTTCGTAAGAAACAATCTGCATTTGCTGTTGATATCCACAATGATGGTTGGGGATGGTCAGGGACAGGAGCTACTGATGTAGTACGAGATGCAGTTGATAACAAACACAAGTATGGATCTGAACTTCGCCAGGAACTGATTAGTAAAATCTCACGACAGCTACTACTGGCATTTATGTGCGAATTACCCGCCGATCCCAGTAACCGAGTAACTATCGATCGCCAATATAAAGATCAACTGGGTAATTATCGTCCCGTCATTCACTTTGACGTAGCTGATTATTGCAAAAATACATTTGCTTACGCCCGAAAGCTCTCTCAGACAATCTTCCAGCGTTTGGGAGCAGAAGACCATACTAAATATGATAAGAGAGATCAAGACGGTAATCTAGACCCTGCTTATTTTGAGTATCAGGGTGAAAGCTACTGGTTTCGAGGAGGAAACCACTTTTCAGGCACTCACGTAATGGGAACGACTAAAAATAACTCGGTTGTCGACCAGAATCTGCGTTCTTGGGATCATGAAAATCTCTACCTAGTTGGTGCAGGGAGTATGCCCTCGATTGGCAGTTCCAACACTACCTTAACTCTTGCTGCTTTGAGTTTTAAGAGTTCAGAGCAGATGCTGAGAGATTTAAAATCTTAGTAACTTTTAGTTGAAGAGATTAACCAATCTAGTTAGTTAAGACTTTAGCCAGAGAATAGAAAACAAAGCTAACTCCAGTTTACGGTATTGGAACATTGAGAACACATTTCCCGGAGAAGTATGATAATGACCAGCAGTCAGGAAAATGACCTAATTCAGAGTGTTGACGATCTACATTTTTATCTCAAACAGGCGATGATGATCGAGCATGCTACAATTCCTCCTTATATGACGGCACTCTATTCGATTAAGCCAGGAAGTAATATTGAAGCATTTCAAATTATTCGTTCTGTGGCAGTAGAAGAAATGCTACACCTAGTTTTGGCTGCTAACGTATATAATGCTGTCGGTGGAGATATTAGAAATACTCTCAGTAGTGATGAGTTTATTCCTAAATATCCAACTACCCTCCCCACAGGCGAAACAGACTTTAAAGTTGGCTTGGGAAAGTTTTCTCCAGAAACTATCGATACGTTTCTTAGCATTGAACGTTCTAAAGAAGTAGATGAAGGTCAACCAATAGTTGGACCAAGACCTTCCCAAAACAATTTGCTAGCAGTTCGTGATGCCAATCCTCAATATAGCTTTTACAGCATTGGGCTGTTCTATGCTGAGATCATTCGTGGACTATATGCTCTGTATCAGGAGATGGGAGATGATCTTTTTTGTGGTGATCCGCAACGACAAATTACACCAGAATATTACTATGATGGAGCCGGCGACATTATTAAGGTGACAGACTTAACCTCAGCAATTAGAGCCTTAACAATGATTCAAGAGCAGGGGGAAGGTTCTGTGATTGGAACTATCTATGATGCAGAAAGACTACTTTCCCATTACTATCGTTTTGATCAATTAAAACGTGGTCAATACTATATAGTCGATCAAGATAACCCATCCAATTCAGATCAACCTAATCAGCCTACTGGTGACACTTTCGCTGTGGATTGGGATGCTGTTTATCCCATCAAGGAAAATCCTAAATTGAGTGATTACTCAGGAGAACCTGAATTGCATAGTGCAGCTCAAGAATTCCAGTCGGCATACAGTGATTTTCTGGCTAAAATTGAATATGCCTTTGATGGTCATCCCGAGACTTTACTGCCAGCGGTGGGGGGGATGTTCAAACTTAAGTATCAAGCAGAGCGTCTGATTAAAAATCCAATTCCAGGAAGGGATGGAATGAATGCTGCACCTATTTACAGATTAGACTAGCTAATTAGCATTCAACCTTGGGGATAGAAATCGATAGATTTTGATAACTGGGAGAGATCTAAAATTTTTGTCGAACTGAATCAGTTAATAGATTAAATAATGTAGTGGCAAAAGGTATGAATATCCAAGTTTGGTTTCGTTGGTTATATGCTGCTCTCTGGAGAATTTTTAGTGGAGGTCAACCAATCATGAATCTGGCTCAATCTGAGATGAAGGAATATTTTCTGGATTTTTCAGTAGCTTTAACTGGCTTTTCTAAGTTTAATTTACTGGGTACAGGTCAAGCTGACTTATACTATTCAACCATTGAACAGAACATTGGTAATGAACTGTTGCAAGAATTGCTGCAAACTTTCCATAATCTTGATCTAAAAGCAAAAAGTGCTAATGATCAGTCAATTTTGGACAAGGGGATAAGCTTTGATATTTTAGACTCGAAAAAATTTGGCGCGATCGCTTGTAATATCATCAAGCTCTGGTATGTTGCTACTTGGTATCCCATACCTCAAACGGGTCAAGATAGCAATTCACAAAAGCCCTTTATTGTTAGTCCCCAAGCTTATCCAGAAGGACTGTTATGGTCTGCTATTGGGGTTAACCCCCCTGCTGCCAAAGCTCCAGGATATGGTACTTGGAGTGAAAAACCTTCTGTTACCCTTAGCTGAATCCCGAACAGCCATCACTAAATTAGAGAAAGATAAAATATGAGTATCAAACCTTGGTTTCGTAGACTGTATGCGATCGCTCTAGCGATTGTCTTGAGCTTAACTATATTCCATCTGCCTGCTGCTGCTTATAGTGAAAGCGATCTCCAGCAACTTAAGGAAACCAATGAATGTAATCATTGCGATCTATCAAATTTCGATTTCTCCACGGCTAATTTCAGTTTATATGGCAGTGCCTTGGTGGGAGCGGATCTAACAGGAGCTAATCTACATCATATGTTACTCAATGGGGCTGATCTGTCTAATGCTAACCTCACAGGAGTAGATTTATCTGAGGCGATCGCTATGGGAGCAAAATTTGAGTCGGCAGATCTGACTTCAGCAAATTTAACTCAAGGCCATTTTGATAATGCCTTTATGGATCAAGCTATCTTGCAAGAGTCTAATCTGACTGGGGTTATTTTAACTTCTGCTCAGTTAGCAGGGGCATATTTGGCCAATATTCAAGCTGGAAATGCCAAGCTAGATAAAGTAATCTTAGCCAAGGCAGTTTTAACCGAAGCTGATCTATCTCGCTCCAATTTGAGAAATTCCAATTTAATTGATGCCAATTTGCGGAATGCCAATTTCACTGGAGCTAATTTAACCAATGCCAAGATGCCTGACTCGACTATTTATGATGGCGATGTTTCCCAGTATGGGGCTTATCAATGAGACTTCACTAAGATTTCAGTGGGACGTGAATCATTACTGAGTTGAAATTGGCTCATATCTATTCTGTTGCTCAGAATTTTATTCCCGGAGGAGATTTATGTGTATTTTAAACTTCTTTCGGGAACAATAATTGAGTGTTGGATTTTAACAAGTTGTGGTTTAGACTCAAATGCCAAATTTTTTTGATGTCTTCATTTCCTACGGACGTGCGGATAGTAAAGGTTTCGCTACAAAACTTAATCAAAGATTAATCGCACAAGGTTTAGATGTTTGGTTTGATCAAGACGAGATTCCCCCGGCGGTAGATTTTCAAGAACAGATTAATAATGGGATCGAAAAAGCTCACAACTTTATTTTTATCATCGCTCCCCATTCGGTTAATTCAGCCTATTGCCTCAAGGAAATTAATCAAGCACTGAAATATAATAAGCGAATTATTCCGATCTTGCATGTTGAGGAAATTAGTCAGGAAACTTGGCTCTCACGAAAACCGAATCGGACTCAAGATGACTGGCAAGAACACCAATCACAGGGACGGCATTCTATTGAACCTAATATGCATCCGACAATTAGCAAAATTAATTGGATTAATTGTCGAGAACATATTGATGATTTTGCAACCTCTTTCGAGGACATAATCAATGCCTTATCTAAGCATCAAAAATACGTTGAAAATCATACTAAATTTTTAGTTCAAGGTTTAGATTGGTTGAGAAATCAGAAACAAACTAATTACTTGTTAATTGGTGAAGAGAAACAGGCAGCAGAAAAATGGTTAAAACATAGATTTGTTGAGGAGCAATCTCCTTGTGTTCCCACAGATTTACAATGTGAATTTATTTGCGAAAGTATCAAGAATGCCAATAATCTGATGACGCAAGTTTTCTTATCAGCTTCGGAAAAAGACCGTGCTATCAAGGAAAAAATTGGTAAAATTTTGATGCGCGAAGGTTTTACGATCTGGACTAATCAGACGGATATTAAGACAGGAACTGATTTTGAGAAGGAAATTAAGAAAGGAATTGAGGGGGCAGATAATTTTGTCTATTTTATATCCCCAGATACCCTAGAGTCACAATACTGCCAACAAGAATTTGCCTACGCTGCTGCTAACAACAAAAGGATCATTCCTTTGCGAACTCAGGAGATTGATGATAAGTTGATTCCCTCCCAGATCCAAAAATTACAATTCATTGAGATAATTGACTCTGAAGATGAGGAAAACTATCGCTGTGGTATCGATGAATTATTGAAGGAATTAAAGAGTTATCCCTATTATTATCAGAAGCATAAATTACTGTTAGTCAAGGCTCTCAAATGGCACAGAAAGAACCGCAATCGCAGTCTCTTATTGCGGGGCTATAATCTCCAGCATTTTGAGGATTGGCTAAAGGTAGCTAAAAAGCACCAAGATTATCCTTCCTTACCTCTACAAGAAGAATTTGTTACTGAGAGCCTCCAGCAACCGAAAGCTTCTTCCTTAGAAGTTTTTATCTCCTATTCCCGTGCTGATTCAGATTTTGCGCGTAGACTCAATGATGCGCTACTTGACGTCGGAAAACTCACTTGGTTCGACCAAGAAAGTATTGCTTCAGGAGAAGATTTTCAGCAGGAAATTGATCGGGGGATTGAAAACTGCGATAACTTTCTCTTTATCATTTCTCCCAAATCAGTAAATTCTGTCTTTTGTGCTAAGGAGGTGGAATATGCTGAGAGTTTGAATAAACGTATTGTGACAGTAGTTTGTCAACCAGTTCCCACTGAACAGTTACATCCAGTCTTGGCTAAGATCCAGTGGATTGACTTTAACCAACATGGAGGGGACTTTTCTGTTAATTTCCCTCAACTAGTCCGAACTATTGATACTGACCGAGAACATGTGCATAATCACACCAAATGGTCACAACGAGCCAGAGAATGGTCACAAAGAGACAAAAATGCTGACCTGCTGTTGCGTGGCAGTGAATTTCAGCTTGCCCAAAATTGGTTAGAGGAAACAGAGCAAAAAGATAAACAACCAAGTGCTACCAATTTACAGAAAGAGTTTATTGTCGCTAGTCACAAGGCGATCAAAGCAGATCAAGAAGCCGAACAACGTCAACGCTCAAAAATCTTACGTTTGCAGGAAGAACGAACCCAAGAAGCAGAAGCCAGACTAGCAGCAGAGCAAAAAAATGCTAGACGACAAAAGTTTTATTTGGGGGTAGCTACAATTGGATTTATGATCACCACTGCTTTGGGATTAGCAGCTTTATATGAGTATAGAAAAGCCAAAATTAGCGAAATAAATGCGATGAGCTTATCTAGTGAAGCTCTCTTTGCCTCAGAAAAAAAGTTGAATGCTCTCATAGAAGCAATTAAAGCAAAGCGACGACTACAAAAGTTAGTGCTAATAGCAGGCAAAGACCCCCAAATTAAAGTCAAACAAGCATTACAAAAAGTAGTGTATACGATTAAAGAGTATAATCGGTTGTCGGGACATTATGGTGCTGTTTTGGGAGTTGCTTTGAGCCCAGACCGTGAACTAATTGCTTCGGGCAGTGCCGACAACACCATCATCCTCTGGAAGTGGGATGGCACTTTGCTAGAAACCCTCAGAGGTCATGAGGGTTCAGTAAACGCAGTTGCTTTTAGTCCTGACAGTCAGTTTATTGCTTCAGCCAGCGTAGACAATACAATCAAACTCTGGAGACGTGACGGGACTTTACTGAGAACTTTAGAGGGATATGCAGATTTTAACTCAGTCGCTTTCAGTGCTGATGGTTCTACCTTGGCTTTGGCTAGTAAAGACCAGACAGTTCAACTTTGGCACTGGAATGACAACCAGGCGACCTTAATAGCTACTCTCAAAGGGGATAATCAGGAGGTCGCTTCCTTTAACTCAGTCGCTTTCAGTCCTGACAATCAGCTAATTGCTGCTGGCAGCGAAGATACAACGGTCAAAATATGGCAGCGAGATGGCACTTTACTAACTACTCTCAAAGGTCATACAGCTCCAGTGCGGGATGTTGCTTTTAGCCCTGATAGCCAACTCATTGCCTCAACTAGTGAGGATACAACGGTCAAAATATGGCAGCGAGATGGCACTTTAGTAACTACTCTTAAAGGTCATACAGCTCCAGTGCGGGATGTTGCCTTTAGCCCTGATGGTCAACGAATTGTCTCAGCTAGCCAAGATCATACCCTTAAACTCTGGCAACTAGATGGCACTTTGCTGCTCACTCTCAAAGGGCATAGAGACCAAGTAACCACAGTTGATTTCAGCTCTGATGGTCAATTCATTATCTCTGGCAGTGGCGACAATAGTGTAAGACTCTGGAAGCCAGATAACAGTTTTCTAAAAACCATGGTTGGTCATCGGAATTTGGTTAGGGCAGTTGATTTTAGCCCCGATGGTAATCTAATTGTCTCTGGTAGTGAGGATAGTACCATGAAACTTTGGCAACAGGACGGTACATTATTGAAGACTCTTAAAGGTCATGGCGATCGCGTTTATGGAGTTGCTTTTAGCCCCGACAGTCAATTTATTGCTTCTGCCAGTGCGGATCAAACTGTCAAACTCTGGCAGGTCGATGATCGACAAAAGGATGCCAAGTTACTAAAAACTTTTAAAGGTCATAGGGATCAGGTTTACGGAGTTGCTTTTAGCCCCGACGGTCAGCTAATTGTCTCTGGTAGTGCAGACCAAACCATTAAAATCTGGCAGAGAGATGGCACTTTACTAAGGACTCTCGCAGGTCATAAGGAAGAGGTGAACACAGTTCTGTTTAGCCCAGACGGTCAGTTAGTTATCTCTGGGAGTGGAGACAATACCATCAAACTCTGGAATATTGATGGCAAGTTGCTGAACACTATTGAGGGGCATAAAAGTACAGTTTTTGCCCTCGATATCAGCCCCGACAATCAGCTAATTGTCTCTGGAAGTGCTGATAATACCATCAAACTCTGGAATATTGATGGCAAGTTGCTGAACACTATTGAGGGGCATTCGGATTCGGTTTTGGGAGTCAAGTTTCGACCCAAATTTCAGATGATTGCTTCAGCAAGCGTGGACAAGACAATTAAACTATGGCAATTGGACGACGATAAGGCTACCTTAGAGACAACTCTTAGGGGTCATAGTGCTCCTGTGCAGAGTATTGATTACAGTCCAGACGGTAAAATACTTGCTTCGGGAGGTAACGACAGGACGGTGATTTTGTGGACTCAGCACAGTATTCACAATCATCAGGATCTAATTGTACATGGTTGTAATTGGGTCAGGAATTATCTAAAGTACAACAGGGCTGTAGAAGCTGGCGATCGCCAGCTCTGTGACGGCATTTATGTCAATAAGTAATAAGTGATCAAGTACTGGATAAGCTATAAGCTGATGCCAAGCACTGGCGATCGCTACTGAAATCGCTTGTGAGGGGGATATCTTGTTTCTGGAAGCCTGTTTAGAACGCCAGATGAAAGTTGAAGTTTATTTACCTTTTGAACCTATCGTATTTATTCTGTTGTCAAGAATTGTATTCCCAAAGGAGGCTCATGACTGATAGTTTAGACTTCTTTTGGGAACAATAATTGAGTGTTGGATTTTAACAAGTTGTGGTCTAGACTCAAATGAAAAATTTTTTTGATGTCTTCATTTCCTACGGACGTGCGGATAGTAAAGATTTCGCTACAAAACTTAATCAAAGATTAATCGCACAAGGTTTAAATGTTTGGTTTGATCAAGACGACATTCCCCTAGCGGTAGACTTTCAAGAACAGATTAATAATGGTATTGAAAGAGCCCACAACTTTATTTTTATCATCGCCCCTCATTCGATTAATTCAGCCTATTGCCTCAAAGAAATTAATCAAGCACTGAAATATAATAAACGTATCATTCCCATATTACATCTGGAAGAAATTAGTCAAGCAACTTGGCAGTCAAGAAACCCACATCATACTGAGGATGACTGGAAAGAATACCAAGCCAAGGGACTGCATTCCAGTTTCAATAATATGCATCCGACAATTGGCAAAATCAATTGGATTTATGGTCGGGACAATATTGATGATTTTAACTCCGTTGGGGATGGTTTAATAGATGCGATTAATAAACATCAGGATTATGTCACGAAGCATACTCAATTTTTAGTTCGAGCTTTGGATTGGTTAAGGAATCAGAAACAAACCAATTACCTCTTAATTGGTCAAGAAAGACAAGAAGCGGAAAAATGGTTAAAACATAGATTTACTGATGAACAACAACCTTGCCTCCCTACAGATTTACACTGTGAATTTATTAGCGAAAGTATCAAAAATGCCTATAACTTGATGACGCAAGTTTTCTTATCAGCGTCGGAAAAAGATCGTGCTATCAAGGAAAAAATTGGTAAAATTTTGATGCGCCAAGGCTTAACTATATGGACTAATCAGACAGATATTAAGACGGGAACTGCCTTCAAAATTGAAATTAATAAAGGAATTGAAGGAGCAGATAATTTTGTCTATCTTATATCCCCAGATACCCTGCGATCAACCTACTGCCTACAAGAATTTGCTTATGCTTCTGCTCACAACAAACGAATCATTCCTTTGCTGATTCAAGAGACTGATATTAACTTAATTCCTGCCAAGCTACAAGAATTGCAGTTTATTGACTTAACTGACTCTGAAGATGAAGAAAAGTATTATCGTGGCATCGATAAATTATTGAAGACATTAAAGAGTGATGCTTATTATTTTGAGAATCACAAACTGCTGTTAGTCAAGGCGCTCAAATGGCAAAGACAAAACCATAACCCGAGTATCTTATTGAGAAGCTATAATCTCCAGCATTTTGAAGCCTGGCTGAAAATAGCTAAACAGCGACA
>JASJDB010000248.1 GCA_030065315.1 Xenococcaceae cyanobacterium MO_167.B52
GAGTTAAAACCAGGACAAAAAGATCAAGACTCTTTACCACCTTATGAAATACTAGATGATATACTGGAGCGCATTGTCTGCCAACATCAATCAGAAGTGGAAGTAGTAGCATCAGGATTTGAGGCAGAAGTAGTCAAGAAAGTGATGAAACTACTAGCTCGTGCTGAGTTTAAACGCCGACAAGCTCCACCAGGATTGAAGATTACAGATCGGGCTTTTGGTACGGGTTGGCGGATGCCCATAGCCAGCAAGTGGTTAACTTAAATATTTATAGAATTGGGATTTTGAGGTAGTACTAAAATCTTTTTCTAAAAAAGTCGAAAACCACATCTGAGCTATCTGGTATTTCATACATCACTGCAATTCATCCTTACTTGTTTAGGACTACCCAACTTTTAATTATGACTAATAATCAGTTTATTAATAATCAAATTGCCTCTCATCAATTATCTCGACTGCATTGGCTCCACGGTCTAGTCTTAGGAGTAATAACAATTACAGCAACGATGATCCCTGTCAAGGCTCAGGAAATCACAGTTCCCGCCCCAATACAAGGGTCTAAGTTACGGGTAGGAGTTGCTGGCTCTGCTCCATTTGTGATTAAGAATGACGATGAATTCAAAGGCATCAGTCTAGATATCTGGCAACAGATCGCACAAGAGCAAGAATTAGACTATGAATTGATTCCACAATCTAAAGTTCAGAGCGGTCTTGAAGCTATTGCCAATGGCAAACTGGATGTACTTATTGGTCCGATAAGCATTACTCCTAAGCGACTGGAAACGAGCAAAATTGAGTTTACCCAACCTACCTTTTTCGTTAGGACTGGCTTGGTGCTACCCAGCCAACAACCCACCCTCTGGAATCGAATTAAGCCCTTTTTTGGTCTAGCTGCCATCTCCGCTATATTAGGATTTTGCCTCCTATTGTTCATTGTGGGTAATCTCATCTGGCTAGCAGAGCGAGAGGAAAATTCTCAACAGTTTCCCCCCAAGTATCTCAGCGGGGTAGGTAACGGGATGTGGTTTGCTCTGGTGACCTTGACTACGGTGGGATATGGCGATCGCTCTCCTGTAACCAAGGCGGGGCAATTGATTGCTAGCATCTGGATGGTGATTTCCTTGGTAAGTATCTCTTCCATCACCGCTGGTTTGGCTTCAGCATTTACCGTTTCCTTGTCTGAGTTGGCTGCACAGGAAAGGTTCACTAGTCCTGCTGACCTTCGGGGGGCTAAGATAGCCGTGGTATCTGATACGAGTTCAGTAGACTTGGGACAATACTATCAGGCAAAATTGCTGCCAACAGACACCCTTAAAGAGGCAGTGGATCTTGTTGTATCGGGTCAAGCTGAAGGAGCGATCTTCGACCGCCCTGCACTGGAATACTATCTGAGGCAGAATCCCCAACTCAAATTGAGATTAGCTTCCTTTAGCCTGGCTATTGAAACTTACGGTTTCGTACTGCCTCAAAATAACTCTCTGGAGCGAGATATAAATGTGGTTTTGCTGGAGATGCATCAACAGCAGCAAATTCGCGCGATCGGCGAGAAGTGGCTCAAGTATGAAGATTTTCAGGAATAATACGAAATCCTGTTTAGGTACAACACTGTAAATTTGTGGGAATTTAGAATGCAGAATTCAGCCCTAAAGGCACTAAAGTATTCCCTTCGGTCATTCCCTATCGGTCAATTCAGAAAGGCTTAATCATTAAGGTGATTAATAATCCGTGAGGCTAGTTGTTGGGGAATAATCGGTTTATTAACCAAATCATTAGCTCCACTAGCAAAGACTTGATTAGAGATAGTTAAATCACTATATATGCTGAGAAATAACACAGGGAGCTTGCGCCAATAGGGGTGGGTTCGTAGTACTTTACATAATTCAATCCCACTTAAATGGGGCATTTCAATGTCTAGTATTAGAAGATCTGGGGTTACAGCTTGTAGTACATCCCAAAATTGTCTGGGATCATCTAGGGTAGTAAGTTGAAATTTCCAGGGTTCTAGTAGGGTTGGTAATACTTGTAATAACTCTATATCATCATCCACAACCATAATTTTTTTCCCCAGAGAGGAACATTGTATTGCTTGCAGAGATAGAGTAATGATTTGCTTGGGGTTAACTGGTTGGGAAAGATAAAAACTACCACCGTGACGAGCTACTAGTAAGCGGTCTTGAAAATTATCGCGATCGCCTATTACAATTACTGGTATGGATGGGACAAATAACTTCAATTCGGAAATTAGTTCTAAAGATTCTTGTCGCAGAGCATTTTGAGAATCGGCAAAAGATAGATTTACAATAACTGTCTGGGGTAATTTTTGGTGATTATCTTGTTGCTTTTGCAGCCAAGTTTTAGCTAATTCTGGGCTAGCTGTAATCTCTGTCTTAATTCCTTGGTGGGTTGCTGCTTGGGTTAATTGGGAGTTTAACTGAGAGTTATCGCTGACAATAAGTAATAAAGGGGAATTAGCTAAGATCGTTTGGTTGATTTGGGGCGTAATATCTCGTTCTTTGCTTATTTCTTGACTTAACTCTGTTAATTTAAGATTTAAGGTTTGCCATTGTTCTTGACTAGGATCATTCTGTAACGATTGTTCTATGTCTTTAGCTAGTCGAGAGCCTTGATGCAATCCAAATTGTCCCAGATTTCCCGCTAAACTATGGGCTGTAACAATTGCCGATATGCGATCGCTTACTTCTAGACTTCCTGTTTTTAAAGATGTAATAGCTTGTTGAAGTTGTGCTAACTGTTGTTGTCTTTTTGGGTGATGTTTTTCCCAAATAGAAGTTAAAGCTGCTAGATGTTGGGCGTGCTTGTCTAGCTGTGGTTCAGGAGGGTTAGAAGTAATTTGGCTATTATCATTAATATGCTCATTTTGAGACAAAGGCTTTAAACAATATCCTTGACCTCTAACTGTAATAATAATATCTTTGGGTAACCCTGCTAAACATAATTTTTTTCTGAGATGTCGAATGTGAGAACGAACAGTAGCATTGCTAGGATACTCCATTGATGACCAAAGACTTTCGATAATATCTTCGATACTCAAAACTTCTTGAGCATGACGCAAAAATAACTCTAAAAGTCTGTATTCTTTAGCTGCTAACAGTAATACTTGTCCTTGATAAATAACTTGGTAACTACAAGGATCAAGCTGTAAATCTCCCCAACTCAAGACAGGAAGAAAGTCACAATTTAGGCGACGGAGTAAAGCCCTGATGCGAGCAGTTAATTCATCTACATCAAAGGGTTTAGAGATATAATCATCAGCACCAGCATTAAGACCTCGAATTTTATTTTGGCTGCCGTCACGGGAAGTGAGTAAGATAATTGGAGTGTCATGACCACTAGCACGAAAACGCTGACATAAGCTGATACCGTCAAGTTTTGGCAATGACCAATCCAGAATAATTAGATCATAGTTGTAGGTAGAACCATAAACCCATCCCTGCTCCCCATCTGTTGCCACATCAACAGCATAACTCTTTTCTTGTAGAGTTCTAGTTAGTATATCTATCAATGTTTCATCATCATCAATTAATAGGATTCTCATTCGGGGACAGTTAGTGGTTAGTGTTTAGTGGTTGATTGTTGATTGTTCATCGTTCATTGTTCATTGTTCACTGATAACTGTTAACTGATTACATTTTCCATCCTAGTATTTTGGCAATTTGACTCGCTAGGGTCACAGAGTTAAAAGGTTTGGTGATTATATCGACTACTCCGAGACTTTTTAATTGATCTTTCCCTGTACTTTGAGTTTTGGCTGTGAGAAAAATCACAGGAATGGAAGCAGTTTTGACATTGGCTTTGAGGCGAGATAAAGTCGAAATACCATCCATATCTGGCATCATGACATCTAAAAGAATGGCGTCTGGTTGGTGGATTTGGGCAAGATCAATTCCCTCTGAACCAGAAGATGCGATCGCAACTTGCCAACCTGCTTCGATTTCAATGCCTACTTGCACTACTTCTTGAATAGTTTCCTCGTCGTCAATTAGCAAAATTTGTTTATCATTCATCACGATTTTCCTCCGACTTTATTAATTCAGGAAGAGTAAAGTAAAAGGTGCTTCCTGCTCCTAAACAACTTTCTGCCCAAATTTTTCCACCGTGTCCTTCGATAATTTGACGACAAATGGCTAATCCTAAGCCAGTACCGCCTTTTTTGCGGGAATCTGAAGAGTCAACTTGCTGAAATCGCTCAAAAATTGTTTCTAAGCGATCGCCAGGAATGCCCTGTCCATGATCTTTCACTGCAAAGATAATTTTAGATATGTTGCGGTGTTTTTTACGTTTTCGTTGTGGGAGTTCTTTATTTGCTGATAACCAAACTGTCGTATTGGGTGGAGAAAATTTAATCGCATTACTAATTAGATTAGTCAGGGTTTGGACGATATAGTCATAATCTGCCCAAACCGATAATCTCATGGGTTCAACTACTAGCTTTACCTGTTGTTCTTGTGCCATTGCTTGCATAGTTTGAACTGCCTCAATCATTAAGTCAGTGGCTTTACAGGCTTTTTTATTCATTTTGACTTTGCCTGATTGGATCCGCTGAAGATCGAGGACATTATTGACTAGCCTAACTAGTCTTTCCGTTTGCTCATCGGCAATTTGTAGCATTCTTTGTCCTTTAGTGGAAAGATTGCCTAATTTACCAGTTGCCAAGATTTTGAGAGAACTGTGAATGGAAGTGAGAGGGGTGCGTAATTCGTGACTCACCACAGCAATAAACTCATCTTTCATACGTTCAATAGCTTTACGATCACTAATATCGCTGGTAAGGGCAAAAAATCCTTGTATTTGTTGTTCTTCTTGGATGTGGGGAATATAGGTGACATTTAAGGAATGTAAGCAGCCGTCTTGTAATGTAATATCTTGCTCATAGTTAACTGTTTCACCTCTGAGTGCTTGCTCAATATAGGGTTGAATCTGCTGGTATTCTGCTTTACCATGAACTTCCAGAAGATGACTATTATGAATTTCTGGGGGAGAGAGTCCCAACCAAGTTTGATATGCCTCGTTGTTAAAGCGATAGTGTTGCTGCCGATCTACATAGGCAATTAAAACAGGTAAGCCATTGGCAATTAAGCGCAGTTGTTCTTCACTATGGCGTAATGCTATTTCCACTTTAGTGCGTTCGCTGATTTCTTGTCTTAATTTGGCGGTTCTTTCTGTAACTAATCCTTCTAAATTTTCTAATAATTCTGCTTGGGATAGGGCAATCCCAATTTGATTGGCTAATTGCTGCATTAGCTCCATTTCAAATTTTGTCCACTGTCGGGAGGATTCACACTGATGGGCAATTAATAGACCCCATAAATAATCATCTTCGCTGTCTAATGAGGATTTTAAATTTTGGAGGATTGGTACTACCAGCTTGGCTTGTACCATCCATTCGTCCATAAACTCAATCAAGCAATCTGCTAACCCTGCTGCTGGATCGTGAACATCTGTGATCGCGATTACTCTACCTTTGGCATATAATTGACGATAATCTTCGGGGAATACTTCTTCAGGGAACTCTACACCCATAATGGGGGCATAATCTGGTAATACTGCTTCTTTAATCGGCATTCCTGTCCCATTGGCAAATACTTGATAAATCAATACCCGATCAGCTTCTAAAATTCTTTGTACCTCTGTTACCGCAGTCCGCAAAATTTCTTCTAGCTGTAATGACTGTCTGATTTTCAGGGTAACTTCCGCAAATAATTTAACCCTTTGATGTTCTCGTTCTAACTTTTTGGCTGCTGCTTGTTGTAACTTACTAATATCCCGTAAAACTAATAAATGGTAATGGGGTAATAAATCTTTAACGACACTGTATTCTATAGTTTTGCTACTACCATCAACTTTTTGCCATTGAATCTGAGTTATTTCTGCATCTACAGAAAAATCAAACCAATCTGCAATTTTATTACTTACCAGTTCCTTTCTTGTCTTACCAAACAAAGCGCAAGCAGCAGGATTAACTTCTACTAAACGATGATTTTCATCAATAATTGCGATCGCTTCTGGCGAGCGTTCAAATACAGCTTGGAAAAAAAATTGTTGACTAGGAACTTGTTTTACTCCCTCCATAATTCATATCAAAATATTTTGGTTAACCAAGCTTAACGTGAATTAAAGATTGTTAATCTAAGACTTCATCAAAATTAATTCTCACAACCAATAACTAATTGCAATCAAACAACATTTGAGTCATATAACGGTTAGTCCAGACTTGACCTAAAGACTTTTCTAAGACTTTTCTGGTTTTGTCATTTTGCTGTTGTTGCTGACAATAGTAACGTTGTCCTTTTAATATTTCCGCTTTTTTGCTAGAACAAACTAAAGGAGATTTTTCTAGTGCTATTTGACAATGGATCTCTAAAAATTGACTAACACGATTTAAAAACAATACTTCTTCTATCCGATTTTGAGGACGAATAAACAAACAAAATTCTGAGAAAATATTGCCCCATTCGGGTAGATTACGAGGTTGGGCAAAATCTATTTGGGGTAAATTAGCTAACAATTGGCTGTAATTATCAGCAAGTGAGCGATCGCTATTTACAGGGGATAAATCCACAATAGCAGCACCAATACCTGCCTGGCTACCTACTAAATCTACGCCAAATATAGGTAAATCGTAATCAGGACGGGGAAACATCACACAATGAAGAATATCCAAGCGATGACCAACTTGTGCTAGTTCTAAATGTAATTTGCGAAACTGAGGAGTTTGATAACAGTGATTTTCGATAACTAATTTTTCTCCTTCCAGACTTCCCTCTATATAGCCTAAGTCCTCTGGAATCTGGTAAGGGGATAAAGTTAAATACTTTGACCAATGCTTTTCTATAGAATTGGCTAATTGACGAATCAACAGATGTTGTCGCTCTCTAAGAGAGGATGGAATAGTTGCAATCATAGTAATTTAGATAGGTAAAAAAAATTGTTAGTGGTTAGTAGTTAGTAGTTATTAGGACAACGATTAACCACTAACTACTAACTATTAATCACTCTTGAGATTGTTAAGAATCCTCGCTACTACTTGCTTCTTCCTCCTCCCCAACTTGAAAACTATCAAGGGGTTGAATATTAACAATTGTTCCCCCCATTTTGCCAATACGTTGCATCTCTTCATTCATGCGATTGTAAGGAACTCTGACAAAAACGCTGCTGCTACTGCGAAATTGATAATTATTATTATCATTGCTTTCGTTTTGCTTGAGTCCAGTTACTTCATAAACAAACACTCGATTTTTAGAAGGTGAGCCTGAACTACCTCCAATTACAGAACTACCTAACATAATTTATTTCCTTTTATTACTGAATCTTACGCCAAAGTTACGCTCGCAACTTTACCACCCATTTTGTTAATTCTTTGGAGGGTAGGAGTTAATTGTTCATAAGGAACCATTAAAGCTCGACTTGCACGGCGTACTTTTGGATAGCCAGCCAAACTCATACCTGCAATTTCTACCCGATAGACGCGACCAGCTTTATTAGAACTTCTAAAGGTGCGTTCGGGGGTAACTCCTTTGCTAGAGTCCCGATAAGCCCAACCAGACGTACCACCAGAAGGTGCAATGACTGCTGAAGCACTGTTAGCTGCTAATTCTTTTGCTAAACGGGATGGTTTTCCTGCTATTTGAGAGCGATCGCTGTTGGCATAACCCCGATATAATTGGAACATACGGGTAAAACCAGCGATTTTTTGTTGAGTCTGAGTCGCAAAGCCTCGATAGTAGGGAACAATATTTTCACCAAAGTTTGCTTCGTATTCATCAGAATCAATATAAGAATCGATATCTGTTTCATACCCTTGATTTTGATACAAATCGAGATGATAAATTACTTCAGATTCATCATAGGGAGCGCGTCCGAGTAAATGTTTGAAATTTAATTCAATTACTCTGGTTTGGAAATTGTCATACAAGAATTTTCTCTTATACAATTCTGACTTGGCTACAGCTCTGACAAAATCTCTGACTGTAATTGAACCATTGCCCAGTAGGGATTCTGTTGCAGTTAAACGCTCGGACTGCATAATATAATCATTCCCCAGAATTTGCCGATAAACAGCATTAATTACTGCTTTGGCATCATCTTGATTCCAATTAGGACGTAATTCTAAAGGTTTAAAATCACTAAAAGCAGAAACCCCTAAACGAGATGCTGCCGTTGTAATTGCCACTTATATTTCTCCTTGAATATATTTTTGTTGTTAATTAACGTAAGGTGGGCATTGCACTAAAGTATATCCGAAGGTGTATCCTTTAGGGCTTCCTTCGGTCGCCCACCCTACCAAAGGATTAAGCTTCGGTAAGGCTAATGACTCGACCACCTTGTTTGTTGATTTTTTGGAGGGTAGCGGATAGTCTTTCGTAAGGAACGACATATTCTTGCATACTGCGTCGTATTTGAGGAGCGTTTTTGCTTCCTCCTTTGCTTACTCTAAGGCGATATAAGCTACCTCTTGCAGTAGTAGTCGTACCAGATAAAGAACCATTACCCCCTGGACTACGAACAGGAGTTGCTGTGTTGCGTGCCAAATCGTATGTTAGGCGAGGACTACGACTATTGCCTTGGGCGCGATCGCTGTTGGCGTATCCTTGATATAATTGGAACATTCTGGTAAAGCCAACGGTTTTTTGTCCTCTTTGAGTGGAGAAGCCACGATAGTAAGGAACGATACTATCACCGAAGTTTTCAACATATTCATCAGAATCAATGTAAGAATCTATGTCTGCCTCAAAACCTTGATTTTGATAGCAGTCTAGATGTTCTACAATCTCTGCTTCATCGTAGGGAGCGCGACCTAGTAAATGTTTGAAGTTTAACTCGATGGTGCGGGGATGATAGTTGTTATAAAAGAATTTTGCTTTATATAATTCTGACTTAGCTACGGCTCTGACAAATTCTCGTACTGTGATTGAACCGTCTGCTAATAAGGATTCTGCACTAGTTAGACGCTCTGACTTCATTAAATGGTCGTTGCCTAATATTTGCCGATAAACTGCTGCGATCGCTATTTTAGCATCTTCTTTACTCCAATTGGGGCGCAGTTCTACCATATTACTATCGTTAAAGGCAGATACCCCCAAGCGAGATGCTGCTGCTGTAATTGCCACTGGTTATACTCCTAAAATTGCTGATCTGACTTGGCTAAAAAAACAGCTCGGAATTACAGCCAACCATTAAACAAAGAGATAAGCTCAATAGTCATCTGAGATTCCGAGCTACTAGAAAAATCTAGCTGAGGGCGTTAATAGCGTACTCAATATAAGAGTTGGCTTCTACGGCAGGATCGCCACTTAAACCATGATTAGCTTTAATGTATTTGAGAGCTTCAACATACCAGCTAGGAGATAATTCAAAAGTGGCGTTAATTTCTGCTACGCCAGCAATTAAATAATCATCCATAGGACCAGTTCCGCCAGCTACTAAACAGTAAGTAACCATTCTTAGATAGTAGCCAATGTCACGAGCGCATTTTGCTTTACCTTCAGGAGTAGAAGCATAGTTGGGTCCCTGCATTTGAGTAGTGTAGGGGAATTTAGTATAAACCGCTTGAGCAGCACCGTTAACTAAACTATCAGCTTTGTTGGTTAAGGCTTGAGCAGCTTCTAAACTGGCTTGAGCTTGGCGAAAACGACCAAATGCAGTTTGAATTTCACTACTGCTTAGGAAACGACCTTGAGAGTCAGCAGCCGAAATAGCTTCAGTAATAGGAGTCTTCATTGATTAAAGTACCTCTTGCAATAATTTTTATATTTGTAGTGGAAAAATGAGTAAGCTTCTGAGGGATTAAGCAAAATTAACCAACAGCAGCAGCAGCACGATCAAAATAGCTGGATAATTCAGACATTAGAGAACTGCAATCTCCTTGAGTTACGCCACTTCTGTCATTGGCAATTGCGATCGCAGCAGCTTTCATTTTATTAACTGCTTCAGCTACAGAACCACCAGGAACTCCTAAAGCTACATAAGTTTCACGTAAGCCATTTAAGCAGCGATCTTCTAGAACACTACCATCACCAGCAAAGGTGGCATAAGTAACATAGCGTAAGATGATTTCCATATCTCTTAAGCAAGCAGCCATCCGACGGTTAGTATAAGCATTACCGCCAGGTGCAATTAATTGGGGTTGTTCAGCAAACAACACACGAGCAGCATTAGCCACGATAGCAGCAGAATTACCAGTGATGCGATTTACCACATCCATGCGCTTGTTGCTTTCTGCAACCATGTTTTTTAG
>JASJDB010000249.1 GCA_030065315.1 Xenococcaceae cyanobacterium MO_167.B52
TTTAGTTTAAAGCGTAGAATTAGCTTAAACCTTTCTGAATTCTAAATTCTGCATTCTAAATTCCCACAAATTTAAAGTGTTGTATCTAAACAGGATTTAGTATCAACTCCAGTCTAGAGCAAACTTCAGTTTCAACTTCAAGCCTAAAAACATTACAAAGTATTACAAAAAACAGTTTTATTGCATAACATATGGCTGTAGCACAGAGAAGTTAATAGCTAAAGCAAACAAATAAATTCATCGAGAGGAAATATCTAAATGCCTCAGACTATTAACGTTTCAACTTATGAGCTGTTAGTTAAACCTATAATTGACAGTCCAGCATCACCCAATCGTACCGTTATTCAAGGTTACTTTCTAACAATTGCTAATCCTAGCTTTAGTAACTTAGAAATACAGTTAACTTTTAAAGCTAGAACACCGAATTTTAACTCTAGTTCTTTTGCTGCATTTTGGGATGTGGATGGAAATAATGATCAACTGCCAATACCAGGGGGTTTGGGATGTGTAAAAACTTTTAGATTTAAGCTGCCATTCTTGGATACGGGTCTATTCCTATTACTCCCAGATGTTACAAATAGTCAGGTTGTAGCCAACAGAAATACTGAAATTCGTGGTTATGTCAGATTATCCATCACAAATGCTTCCCCTCTTCCTGGTCTGGGGAATAAGAGAACGTTGTTACTTTCTGCTCAACAGCGAGGTACATTTTTACCCCAAGGAAATACTCTTCCACCAACTAGTGGAGATTTTGATCAGCTTTCCTACAGTTTACCACTCGCCAGTGGAGCTTCTGAAGTAACTCTAGAGACTGATGTTCGTTCCACAACTCCTGTAATTAATCTTCCACGTCGTCAAGAAATATTTGATGCCATTGAAAAAGAGCCTAGCTTGCTAAGTAGTATCAGCAGTGATCCTTTTGTTCAGAGGATTAGCGAACTCAACTCTGATGAACAGCGTCAAATGCTAAACGTCTTGTTAGAAAGATTTGATGTTAAAGCAGAAGCAGTACAGTTAAGTTCGTAGTTTAATTAAAGATGGTGAGTTGATTTAACCCCACTTTCTTTAGGTAGACGATTCCCAAATAGTTGAAGTGAACTGTAAAAAATAAACTATTAGTAGAGGCGATTAGCAAACCGCCTCTACTTCTAAATTATACCTAAACGGCAGTTTCTAGAGAAGCTAGGGGATCAGAAATTGTTTCCGAAGGAGCGTCAAACTCTCCTGTTAAAACATATTCTAATCTGAGTTTTAACCAAGTAATAAGTTGCTTGTTAGTAGAAATTACCGCAGCAGCAGGTTGAGGACATTTAGCCTTAATTGCTTTAAATTCTGGAGCTTCTAAAAAAGCAGGCTGCTTGACTAACCAAAAGTCAATTTCTTTATTTTGCTCTTTATAGTTACGAACTCTCTCTTCTATTACTTCATTAAAAGGTTCTTCTTCTAGTAAAAATTTTTGACTGGCTAAAACGTAATAATAAGTTGTCATTTCTATACTGTCCTTGTTTAAGTTGATAATTACAAAATCAGCAATCATTGATCAATGATAGGTATTAGAATTCACCTCTCATTGCAAGCTTCATATCTTTTACGGCTCTTTCTATTCCTACCATGACAGCACGGGAAATAATCGTATGTCCGATGTTTAGTTCTTCCATACCAGGAATACAAGCTACAGGATAAACATTCCAATAGGTTAAACCATGACCAGCATTAACCCGTAAGCCTAATGATATAGCTTGTTCCGTACCTTTTTCTAGTATTGCTAGTTCCTGTTTTCTAGTAACTTCATCAGTAGCGTCAGCGTATTTACCTGTGTGTAGTTCAATAAACTTAGCTTTAGTATTAGCAGCAGCTTTTATTTGGGGTAAGTCTGCATCAATAAACCAGCTTACAGGAATACCAGCATCTTGAAGTTTGGTTACTATCTGGGTAAAGCGATCTAAATTAGCAACAAGATCAATACCCCCTTCAGTGGTGACTTCTTCTCTTTTTTCTGGTACTAGAGTCACATAGTCGGGTTTAACATCTAAGGCAATTGCAACCATTTCTGTTGTAGGTGCCATTTCTAAGTTAAGGTGAGTCCTAACTGTTTGTCTGAGTAAGCGCACATCTCGATCTTGGATATGACGACGATCTTCTCTCAAGTGAACTGTAATACCATCAGCACCACCTAATTCTGCTAGTACCGCAGCAGCTACAGGATCAGGTTCTACTGTTCTTCTAGCCTGGCGAATAGTAGCTACATGATCAATATTGACTCCTAGAGATATAGTCGAAGAGTTGCTAACTATTTCTAGATCAGCTTTTGAAACTTTGTTTCCCTCCATAATCTTTATTTTCCTGACTTATTCCTTATTTGACTCTTTGCCATAAACCTGATTATTTCGTTAAAAATCTAATGTCCTAAAATCACCTAGAACTATAATCCAGGATAAGCTTTACAAAATGTAAAAATAATAAATTTTAATATTCTGTATTTAGTTTTCTTATGCAAACTCGTACACAGTTGTTAACCACATCAGATGTTAAGGTCGTTCAATTACTTGCAACAACAAACAAAAACTATCCTGAAGATCACAGCCAAAATAATCCTGAGGCAAAATTAGAATCCTTGTTTGCTGCCAATAATCAGTTTATCCCCAATATTTGGGGAGAAGGAATCGATTTGATCCAACCAAGGACAACTGAATCAGATGTGATTCTGATTGTGGATGATAATCCCAGTAACCTACAAGTACTATTCTCTTATCTAGAGCAAGCTGGTTTTAAAGTCTTGTTGGCAGAAGATGGGAAAAGTGCCATAGAAATAGCTCAATCTCAAACACCAGACTTAATTTTATTGGATATTTTAATGCCAGAGTTGAATGGGTTTGAAACTTGTCAGTTACTCAAATCCCAAACAGCAACCAAAGATATTCCGATAATTTTTTTAACGGCTCTTTCTGAAACCCTCAATAAAGTCCAAGGTTTTGAGTTAGGAGGAGTTGACTATATTACTAAACCTACTGAGCAAGAAGAAGTTTTGATGCGTGTTCAAACTCATCTGACAATTCAGAGAATGCGTCAAAAACTGATATCACAAAACCAAGAATTACAACAAACCCTAAACTTTGAAGCTCTAGTACGACGTATTACTGATAAAATCCGCGATAGCTTAGATGAAATCACAATTCTCCAAACAGCAACCACTGAATTAGCCAAAGCTCTTCATCTCAATGGCTGTCAAATAGAATTGTATGACCCTCAACAAGTATCTGCAACTATTGCCTATGAATATACAATTACTTTGCCTAAAAGTTTAGGAACAACCAGAAAAGTTGATAACTTTCCCGAACTTTACCTTCAACTCCTAGAGAAAATCCCCGTTCAACTAGTAGAAAAAATTCCTCAGTTTAATCCTACGGGAATTCAAGTTACTCGTCTAGCTTGTCCGATCTTTGACAATCAGGGAATAATCGGTAATTTATGGGGACTTAGACCTCCAGAAGCAGTATTTAATGAATTTGAAATTAGATTGATGCAACAAGTAGCATCTCAATGTGCGATTGCAATTCGCCAAGCTAGACTATACGAAACTTCTCAACAGTATGGTCAAGAATTAAAAAAACTTAATCAACTCAAGGATGACTTTCTCAAAACTATTTCTCACGAACTAAAAACCCCTATGAGTAGCATTCAACTGGCAACTCAAACAATGGAAAAATTAATATCTTCGGCTGAAAATTTTCCTAATTCTCCAACTTTCAGCAAAGTTTTTCAGATTTTTCATGAATCTTGTCAGCGACAAAGTCAACTACTTGAAGACCTACTGACTTTAACTCATGTCGATGCTAAATCTCAAAAGTTAGTGAATGAGTGGATCGATCTTCATCCTTGGATTACTAATGTAACTGAACTATTTTTTAATGGGATACGAAACCCTAAACATCAAATCAATTTTGAATTTGAGCCACAAAATATGCGTTTTATCTCTGATCCTGTAATTTTAGGACGTATTTTAAAAGAATTACTTAATAATGCTTTGAAATATACTCCCGATGAAGAACAAATAATTATCAGAACCCAAGCCACAGAAGATGAAATTAGTTTCTGTGTTATTAATACGGGCATTGAAATTTCACCAGAAGAACAAGAACTAGTTTTTACTCCTTTTTACCGGATCCCTAGTAAGGATCCTTGGCAATATGCTGGTACAGGTTTAGGATTAACACTAGTCCAAAAACTGGCTAAAGTTTTAGGTGCATCAGTTGATTTGGAAAGCAAACAGGGGCAAACTATTTTTTCTGTAATATTTTCTAAGGAATTATTTGATATTAGTTGATGGTTTAGTATCTAAATCTTCTTTAATCAAGACTTAGATAAATTTTAGTGTAGGGAGATAAGATTTTACCTCTCTACGAGGTTTAATGGTCTTATCCACAAATACCATGGTTAATTGGAAAATCAGCAATACCAAGGATTAGAAACATGAAAGTCAAAGCAGCCGTAGCCTTTGGATCAAATCAACCTCTTAGCATCGAAACTGTCGAGCTAGCACCACCTCAAGAGGGAGAAGTATTAGTGGAAATTAAATCTACAGGAGTTTGCCATACTGATGCTTATACCCTTTCTGGTGCTGACCCTGAAGGCTTATTTCCCACAATTTTAGGACATGAAGGAGCAGGAGTAGTTGTCGAAATAGGAGAAGGAGTAAAAAGTGTTAAACCAGGAGATCATGTAATACCCCTTTATATTCCAGAATGTCGTGAGTGTCCTTATTGTTTAAGTTTTAAAACTAATCTCTGTCAAGCTATTAGGAGTACCCAAGGTCAAGGAGTTATGCCTAATGGGACGAGTCGTTTTTCTTTAGATGGCAAATCCCTCTATCACTATATGGGAACATCTACTTTTGCCAACTACACTGTGTTACCTGAAATATCTGTTGCCAAAATTCGAGAAGATGCACCCTTTGATAAAGTATGTCTAATTGGCTGTGGCGTAACTACAGGTTTGGGTGCGGTAGTTAACACAGCAAAAGTTGAACCAGGGTCAAATGTGGTAGTTTTTGGCTTAGGGGGTATTGGGTTAAGCGTTATTCAAGGCGCGAAAATGGTCGGCGCAAGTAAAATTGTTGGGGTAGATATTAATCCTAGTAAACGAGCCTTAGCGGAACATTATGGCATGACACATTTTGTTAATCCCAAAGAAATAGAAGGGGATTTAGTACCCTATTTAGTCGAGTTAACTGGCGGTGGTGCAGACTATAGTTTTGAATGTATCGGGAATGTTGAGGTAATGCGCCAAGCACTAGAATGTTGTCACAAAGGTTGGGGTGTATCGACTATTATTGGGGTTGCTGGTGCTGGAAAAGAAATTAGTACTCGCCCCTTTCAGTTAGTTACAGGTAGAGTATGGCAAGGTACGGCTTTTGGTGGGGCAAAAGGACGCACTGATGTGCCTAAAATTGTCGATTGGTATATGGAAGGCAAAATCGATATTGACAATTTGGTGACTCATACTATGGGTATTGACCAGATTAATGATGCTTTTGATTTGATGCACCAAGGTAAATCAATTCGTAGTGTCATAACTTTTTAACAATAGCTAGGATTTGAAATTATCATGTTCCGTTAGAATTTTCTCCACTCTAGCTTCTTCGATTTTACTAGTTAGTTTGGTGGCTTCATGAAGGTCTCTTTGAGTTTTGGTTAGACTAATAGTTGAACCTATAGAAAAAGCTAAACCCATGCCCATAAACCCTTTTGTCCAAGCATCTACTGGAAGATAAATAATACCAATACTAGTAGCACTAATAGAAATAATAAAGGAGATCCAAGTTTGAAATATCCAAGCGGAACTATGATCTGGATTTATAGCAGCTTTTTTCATCATGGCTTTATCTTTAATATTGATCACTAACATTTAAAATTTGCTAAATGTGGTGATAAAAAATAACTGGTTTGAATTTATCTTAGAGCTAAGATAATCGGGTAGAAATTTTTTAGTGACAGTTTGGCAATTGGCAAAACGAAATAAATGTTTCTATTTTGAATTTGTCTATACAAAAGAAGTAGAAAAAGTAGAACTCAATCCAAATAATGTACTGGGGATAGACCCTGGTCTAAACAATTGGTTAATTTGTGTATCAAATGTCGATACTAGACACATTAAATAGTACTCAAGACGTTTTGGAAAATTCATCGTCTCAGCGAAAATCTGAGATCAGAATAGTTATCAATTTTTTTTGAGGTTTGCAAAATGATTAAGAATGGAATTGCTCGCATTCTCATCAGCGTTCGCGATCTGAATGAATCGGTGGAATTTTATCGGGATATTCTCCAGTTGTCTGTAATAGAGGATTATTCCTTTGACTCTCAAACAATCGAGAAGCTATGGAAGTTACCACCAGAAACAACTGCTCGCTCAGTTTGCCTCAAAAATGACCAACAGACAACCTTAATCCAGTTAATTGAATTTACACCCCATTCAAGTAAATTTATCCGTTCTGGGGGCAATACAACCGACTATGGTTTATTTACCATCGCCTTTCGAGCTAAAGATGTTGATGCTACTTATGATCGCTTCAAGCAAAAGGGTTATCAGTTTATCTGTCCCCCCATAACCTATACTTTCAGTTGGGGATCCGTGACAGTGAAAGAAACAATTATGCTAGGCCCTGACGAAACTCCCATTGTCTTTATCGAACGTTTATCAGAACCAAAACCTTTACTTGAAGGTGATTTTGGCACGATGCTAGATTCGTCTCAGGTAGTCGAAAATATAGAAGAGATCAATCAGTTTTATGTCAATCTCCTGGGATTAACCAGTATTTTTGACCAGGTATTACCTCAAGGAATGGTTGACGATATTCTCAATTTACCAAATGGGACTGAATCAAGAATGGCGTTTATAACCCAGCCTGAAAGCAAGAGTCCTGTGTTGGAATTTATCCAATGTTCGGTTAAGGGTAACTACCTGTCTGATGTCGCTAAACCTCCCAATCTAGGAATATTTGCGATCGCATTTGCCACAGATAACTTGGCTGCTTTAATCGAGAAGTTGCAAAATCATAACATTAAGTTTTTATCGGAACCAGTAGAAATATCTATTTCCCAAAGCGAAACAGCTAGGGCGATCTTAGTTGAAGCTCCCAACGGGGTCAATCTACAGTTCTTTGAGTCTTGAATTAATGCTTATTGAACAATCATGAAGCCTTCCCTACCTGCATTGGGTTATCTTAAGCTGTTAAGCATTTAAATTGTGAATTCTCGATTTTCTCATGAATAATGCAGGCTAAATCTCCTGAGTCTTTCACAGAAGGCATATTAGAATGACTAGCATTAATTAAACGACGACGCTCAACAAAGAGCAAATAAACGTTAAACTTCTGTAAGAACTGAGGAATGGAGAGCCGAATGCACAACCAGTTGTATGATCGCGATTTTAATCTGTGGATCGAACAGATGACGACTGTGTTAAGAACAAGAGACATTGAGGCTATGGATTGGCAAAATTTGCTAGAAGAAATCGAGGATATGGGAAAATCAGAAAAGCGATCGCTTGAGAGCTATTTAGAGCGATTAGTAGAACATATCCTTAAATTAAAGTACTGGGAAGCAGAGAAACCTAGAAACTACAAACATTGGCAGGTAGAAGTAGTTAATTTCCGCAACCGTATTTCTAGATTATTAGATCGTAGCCCCAGTTTAAAAAACTATATGGAACAAATATATCCTAAAGTTTTCGAGGACGCGGTTTCTGCCCAACAAATTGAGTTTTCAATTCCGCAAAATAGTTTTATCGAATTAGAGCAAATTTTAAAAAAAGATTATTTCGGCTAAACCAAAGTTACGCGATACCCTAGATGAATTTGTATCATTCTTGCTGATTATTATTCAAAAAAACTTACAGGAAAATCTAGAAAGCCAAGCATATTACAGTTAATTCAAATTACTCAGTTTCTTCTATCGGAAAGCTCTCTCCCTTCAAATACGAATCAAAATGTTTTCTAAAATAGAGAAGACTAGTCATATTAGGCTCATCACATTCATCTGGGGTGAATTCATAGATGGGCAATTTTTCCCGCACTAACTTAACTAACTTAGGATCCAGCTGCTCGAAAGCATCAACCCGAGCAATAGTCGTCTCGTATCTCAATCTAGCTGGATGACCATAACCTAACTTCATCCAAGGCATCCAAGGACAGTCTCTCGCCCAAGTAGCTGGAGGCGCACCTTTATAGCCTGGACGGGAAAAACTAGAGGTAAAATACTCAACTCCCTTGAATTTTTCACCAGGGCAATAGTCCTTAAATTTACTATCTTTAGCTAAAGGATGGGGATATTCTAAGGGGATTTCCTTGACTTGAGTTAGGCAACCTTGTCCTTGAGGAATAATGATCTTTTTTTCTCTCAACGATCCTTGTACCATCCGATTAGCGATATGCACCACTGGTAACTCTGGACTATCTTCGTTTGGCTTCCAATAATCTAAAATCTCCTTAGTTTCTGGGTGGCAAAACAACCCGATTTCCCGATTGAGTCGATAACCAACTTCACCATATTCTGGATGGGGTTTGAGTAATATTTTCGTGGCATTCATGCCGATAATAGAGCATAATTTTTGCTTGGGTTGACCTGGTGCTTCTGTCCACCAGATATCCCCCGACCAACTATAGTAGAATTGTTTACCATGATTTTCTCTGTAGAAAACCAGAGTGCTATATTCATAATCTTCTGAATAGTCCATCATCTAGAGCTTTGTTGATAATGTTAACGGCTCAACTAATACTTGCAGAATTACCGATTAGTATCGATCATCCCCCTGCAACTCAATTCAATCTAACTCAAGTCTGTTTCAAACCCGACTTAAATTATGTAGTAATTTACTGAATTTACGTAAATATTTCCATCAATTTACCGCACTGGAACAGGTTGATAAACCATTACAGTCAAGGATATGTTGCTGGTAATCAAATCCTTAATCCGCACCTTGGAAGATAACGGCTTGACTATACTTAGTCAGGCTGGCAAAACTGTCTCTTTTGACTCTAATCTCCACGAATCCTTGAGTATCAGTAGAGAGATTAGTCCAATTGTAGAGGTAGTAGTATGATTTGCGCTCACTCCACGCCTACGGAGCGAGATCGCATTCGATAAAATAATCGTAAGATTTTGTATCCAACTCGAAATTAAGCAAATTTTGCAAATAATTTATCTGTTCGGCAGATTCTACGGGATAACAATCATACATCGGATTTTCTGAATTAATCCCAAACAGTTTTTGTAAATATTCGAGACTAATATTATTTATAATTTTTTCTCCAACCAAATCATCTCCTTCTTTTTCAAACCAACGAAGTACTCGATTCACTATAGGTTTTGATGTTTTGTAAGCCTTATTATGTTTGTTTGGGAATTCAGAATTAGTTAAAAATCCAAGGTTCATTTTCAAATCTCGCTTTATGTATCTATAATAGTTAGTTTATGGTTCTATCTTGCGACTAGAATCTGCTGGTTTAGTTTGCTCTCCAGTCTTGGGATCGAATTCACCAAGATGATTTCCTCGTTTGTCATACTTTTCTACTCTGCCATGATAAGAATCCCATTCGTAAATATAATCCTTGTCCTTCCATCTCTTTCGTAATCCATCTCCTGATATGGAGGTTTTGGATTTTACACGTTCAGCTTCAGGAAAGGCTGATAAATCTTTTGGCGGTGGTATATAAGTCATTTATATCGTAACGAAATTTTTTTGGTTCATTATTGCTTATCTTTTTGCTAGCTCTAAGATACTGGATCTAACTTTATAGATAGTAGTATGCTGATTATGGTATAGAGTTTTCCGTTATTTTTACTCGATCAAGCACATTCGTTAGTAGATAAAAATCGCTCATGCTTAACTCAAATTAGCTGTAATATTTGGACAGAAGAAGATTTTGGCGAATCGCAATGAATCAAATCAATACTAACCAGATAGGAGGCATCTATGGCATCTATGAAGTCTGTATTGGTGTCAGAGATCCCCTCCCCATGATTCAATACTGGGAGCAATTTGGCTATCGAATTGGACAGCAAGGGGAATTGTCAGCTTCAGCAGCTAGAGACTTATATGGAGTCAATTCTGCCTTGCGTTCGATCAGACTCTACCACCAAAACGCAGACCACGGCTTAATTCGCTTGATGGCTTGGGAACAACCCACTAATGAAGGATTAAACCTGACACCAATGAAAGTCAAGGGGAACCGTTGGGCTGCTACTTTAACTGCTGATGTTTTGGAGATTCTCAATCATGCAGAAAAAGCCGATAAAGATGGTTTACCCATAAAATACATCAATCCTCA
>JASJDB010000250.1 GCA_030065315.1 Xenococcaceae cyanobacterium MO_167.B52
ATAGATATCGCACATCAAATAAAACAAGACAAAGATGTTAGTCATATACCCATTATTGCTGTTACTGGATTAACTAGAGAACAAGAAAAAACTCAGATAATTAATGCTGGTTTTAATGACTACCTTTGTAAACCTTATTTAATTGAAGAACTCCAAGCTAAGATTTATAGTATTTTGAAATCTTGTTTGGTTTAAATTCAAAAATCGCGATCGCTCCTGTTAGATCGTGATCAATAGTAGTATCACTTAAAAAGTCTACTACTTTAACATCTAATACTTCTTCAATAACTCTTTTAATTTGAGGACGAATGG
Source organism: Xenococcaceae cyanobacterium MO_167.B52 (assembly GCA_030065315.1). Lineage (GTDB taxonomy): Bacteria > Cyanobacteriota > Cyanobacteriia > Cyanobacteriales > Xenococcaceae > JASJCP01. Next base: position 313 of record JASJDB010000250.1, read on the forward strand.
CACTGTCAATTACTTCTCTTACTTGTTTTGCCAAATAACTACTATTGTTCTTTTTTAGTAATTTTTCTGGCGAAGTAATTGTTCCTTCTAGAAACACAATTAAAGTGTGATCCAATAGTTTATAGGATATATTAGTTAATTGATGCTTTAATTGATATTTATATATATCCATAATTTTTCGAGAAAGCAAGTTTTCTATTTCTTTGATTTTTATCACCTTTTGATTCATATTAAATTAATTTATACCAAAAAAATCTTAATTTTAAAGCAAAGTCTTGTGGTAAATCTGAATATTTTTTATGATTTATTGGGTTTAGATTTTGATATGCTCTGTGGATTACGAACTTTAGGAATTTCGCTCAAGATCGCAATAATACCAGCACGCCCAGTATTGAAAGTAACATCACTCAGCAGATCGATAATCTTTACTTGAATAATTTCTTCAATTAATTGTTTTAGTTCTGGTTGAATTGCATCATCTAAGTTGGAGCGAACCTCCTCTGCCAACTCTTCCTTTCCTTCTTCAATTAAGATCTGCTCCGCATTTGTAATCGAATCTTCTAGAATTATTACTAATTTAGCATCAAAAAATTGGCAGGTTACTCTAGAAGGTTGATGTCCTAATTGACGACGATAAAACCCTTGAATTGTCTGAGCTAGGCTTCTTTCTAATTGACCACTGGTAGGTAAATTATTTCCCATTATTTTCTGTAAAATTAGACCATTGTTTATAAGTTGCAACAGTTAAACTTACAAGTTACAAACTAACAGTGTATATTTGTATAGTAGTTGTTTTTTTATAGACAGGATATCAATCATTTCTTGGAATTATATCTATCCAAAGATATAATTAATATTTTTCTAACAATCAATTAAACTTTTTTCTGTTTTTTTAACAAAATAAATCTTAATATATCTACAGACAGATAGCTTATCTATAATAGGAGAGATGTGAAACAGCTTATTTTCAGGGTACATTTGTAAGTAATTGAAGTCAACAAAAAAACGACAAAATTATGAATATTTTATTACAAATTGCCAACAGTGAACCCCATTTTCCTTATGCAGCAACAGTCACTCTGGGAATAGGTTTTGTAGCTGCGGTAACTATTGGTTCAATCGCTTGGTACAACTCTAAACGTCCTGCTGGTTGGGAAAACAAAGAACGTCCTCATATTATTCCTGAAATTGAGAAGTAAATTTAGTTACTTTAATCGCTACAAACAGATAAATATTAAAGGAATAAACATGGAAAATAAAACACTTAACGCTGCTAATTATGATCGCGCTATTGTTTCAGCAGAAACAGCAGCCAGAATGGAAAGAGAAGGTAAAAACTTTAAGGAAACTCCAGAAAATCAAGGAGATATTGACACAACTTCTGGCTATACGGTAGATAGAGAAGGATTAGCTAATAATTACGCCATTGAACCTGAAATGTACTATGAAATTCCAGGGGATAGGATAACTGAAAATAGAGCAGAGAAAGAAAGACGTATTGAGGAATTAAAAGAAATTAATTCTCCTGGCGGAAAAGGTGTCGGCATAATCTAAAGCTATTTTATTATGGCACTTTTAGCTAGAGATCATTACTATTTCAGTTAGTGTCGCGCTCAGATGTAAAGCTAGTTTTTGATAGCTTTAAGCTATCAATGGAGGTATATATAAATGCTTCAAGGAGTTGAATTAATTGATTGTGCCAAGGCAAATGCCAAACGAGGAACTGCTTATGCAGCCAAGCAATCTGGATACAATAAAAATATCAGTTTATTTCAAAAAAATCTAAAGCAAGCCTGCCAAGAGATTGGAGTTGATATTAACGATATAACAGACTTAATTACCGATCAACAACTAGCCAAAGAAAATAGAAAATTCTTGGGAATTTCTCCTAAAACTTCCCAAGAATTATAAAAAATATTGATAGTAAATACTTACCTTTTAACTAAAGGAGAATTAGGATGTCCGAGTTTAATGGTGTCATGATGCAGTACTTCCATTGGTATCTTGAGCCTGATGGAAATTTATGGAAACAATTAGCTGAAAATGCCTCGGATTTAGCTAAAGCTGGAATCACTGCTGTTTGGCTACCTCCAGCTTATAAAGGTACTGGTGGCGGTTACGATGTGGGATATGGTGTCTATGATATGTTCGATCTGGGAGAATTCGACCAGAAAGGCTCAGTAAGAACTAAATACGGTACAAAACAAGAGTATGTAGACGCAATTAAGATAGCTCAAGATGCAGGTATCCAGGTATATGCAGATGTGGTGTTAAATCACAAACTTGGTGCAGATTTTGCAGAAGAAGTAGAAGCTACACCTTTCGATCCTAATAATCGCAATCAACCCATCGGAGATCTACAACCAGTTAAAGTTTGGACTCATTTTACTTTTCCTGGACGTAAGGGTAAATATTCTAGTTTAGAGTGGCACTGGTGGCATTTTGATGCTGTCGATTATAACGCTTATGATGATGATGCCAATGCAGTATATCTTTTCAAAGACAAAACTTTTGATGAACAGGTAGATTTAGAAAAAGGAGTTTTTGATTACTTAATGGGGTGTGACTTCGACATGGAACATCCAGAAGTAAGAGGAGAACTAAAATATTGGGGAGAATGGTACGCTAAAACTACTAAGATCGATGGTTTCCGTTTTGATGCTGTCAAACACGTTAAAGCAGGATTTTTCCCTGAGTGGCTAAATCATGTACGGCAACATTCAGAGAAGCGTTTATTTGCCGTCGGGGAATATTGGTCTACTCATATTGAAGCTTTGCACCATTTTATTGATATTACTGGCGGGGATATTGCTTTATTCGATGCGCCCCTACACTACAACTTTAGTGAAGCTAGTAAAGCAGGTAATAACTACGATATGCGCCAGATCTTTGATGGCTCGTTAGTCAAGGAGCAGCCTCCGCTAGCTGTGACTTTAGTTGAAAATCATGATTCTCAGCCTTTACAGTCTTTAGAATCTATAGTGGAAGGATGGTTTAAGCCTTTAGCATATGCCCTAATTTTATTGAGAAGAGATGGTTATCCCTGTATCTTTTACGCAGACTATTATGGCGCACACTATAAGGATTACGGCAAAGATGGTCAAGAATATGAAATTTGGATCGATCAACATCAATGGATTATCGATAAGTTTTTATTCGCCCGTCAAGAATATGCCTTTGGTGATCAATATGATTATTTCGATCATGGTAATTGTATCGGTTGGACACGCCTCGGTGACGAACAACACCCAGGAGGAATGGCTGTGGTATTAAGTAACGGGGAAGATGGTAAAAAATGGATGCAAGTAGGTCAACCAAACCAAACTTACATCGACCTCACCGAACATATTAAAGAACCTATAGTAACTAATGACGAAGGTTGGGCAGATTTTTCCTGTCTAGCTGGTTCAGTTTCAGTCTGGATACCAAAATAATCTTGTTGGATCAAACCTATTATTAATTGAGGATTAACCACTATAATACTAAATCCTGTTTAGATATAACACTTTAAATTTGCGAGAAGTCAGAAGTCAGAAGTCCTAAAGGATACACCTTCGGATATCAGAAGTCAGAAGTCAGGAGGGTTCAAGCTAATTTTATGCTTTAAATTAAAAGTATACTTTGGTAAGCGGATTTAGTATAATATGCGATCTTTCCAAAGGAATGTACAATCGCATATTTTTTCGACTAAATTACCAGGTATTGGATATATCTATTCTCCTAGACTCAATTTTCTTAGAGCAATTTTTGCGCTAATACAGTCTATTGCGAGTAAAAGTGACCGCATCATTTCCGAATCCTCTTGGTAATTAGCACTAACTAAATTAGAAAGCTTTTGACTAGAGCTAATATTTTCTCGATGTTTCCATTCTTGAGCGGTACGATTTTGAGGATAAACTCCTATAGCAATACCGCCATATTGATTAATTACAGTGAAACACGGAATATCTGATGTTCCATCGCCAACATAAACTACCTGACTAAGAGGAATTCTAACTTTTTCCGTCGGAAAATCTTGATAATTATAAATTAAATCTCTTTCATTTTTTTTGTCTATGCCTTTAGAAAGATAGTATAGATAACGAGTTTTTTCAGTGTGAGTCATCTGTTTTTTGAGAAAGTCAATTTCTCCTAGCTCATTGTAATGAAGCTCACATCCCCACATTTTTTTGAAATATTGGGCGATGCTAGTACTACGAGCAAGATCGACTAATCCACCACTAATTAAATAAAATTCTAGTTCAATTTCATGTTCTTTAGCCCGCTGTTGCAAGCAATCAAAGATTGCCGTTACACCATCGTATAATTTAAGTTTTTTGCCTACTTCAATTAGTTTACTTTTGATGATTTTATTAGTTTTTCTTTGTTGAGATTCTCTAACTAAGCAATAAGCTCTTGCTAAATACTTATCCCAGCCATCGGCGACAAGAGGCTTGACTAGCTCATTATTAAAATAATTAATATCTATTTGACAATCTTGCAATAAAATATCAAAACTATCGTAGGGAATTAAAGTTTTATCAAAATCAAAAACAATCAATAGCAATATAGTTAGATATCGATTTACTAGCTTGGTTCATTAATTAATAAAATGTATCTAAAATCTTTTGTAATTTAAACTTTGTCGAGGGTTGAAATTACTAAATTCCCTAATTTTTCGATAGTATTTTTGCTCAATATTACTAATATTATCAGGGATGACTATTTTGAATTTGACGATTAAATCGCTACGTTGTTGATTTGCTTCTTGATACCAACCTTTTTTTTTGAGTCTTAGATATTGCCCAGAGTTAGTTTGAGAAGGAATTTTTAAATTTACTTTTCCATCGGGAGTGGGTACTTGAATTACGGCTCCCAATACTGCTTCTTCAGGAGCAATTGGTATTTCTGCAACTAAATCTTCCCCTTCAAATTCAAATAAAGGATGGGGTTCTAATTCGATGTTTAAATATAAATCTCCTCTTTTTTCTGAAAAAGAACTTACTTTCCCTTTTTGCTTAATTTTAAGACAGCTCCCAGTTTTGGCTCCCCTAGGAATATGAGCTTCGATTATTTCTTTGTCTAAAAGAAGTAGTTTTTTAATGCCATTAAAAGCTTCAGAAAAAGTAAGACTAACTGATCCTTCAATATCTTCAGATCCCAGATAGTTGAATCCATTTAAACTCTCTTGAATACCATCATAAAAAAAAGTTTGACCTTTAAAAGTTTTATATCCTAAACTAAGACCAATACAGTTTAATAAATTATTGATTAGGTTTCCGAAATCACCATATTGATCAGAGTTTAATTCTGTTTCTGCGCTTTTTTGCCAGTTTTGTCGCTGATATTCATGATTAAAATCGTATTTTTGGCGTTTTTCTGTATTGTAAAGCACTTCATAGGCTTCATTATCTAGTTTGAAACCAGTAGTTTTAGCTATCTATTCGAGGGAACAGGGAACAGCCCTAAAGGATTCCGCTTCGGGTCGGAATAGGCAATAGTGATTAAAAATAAAACTATGGTTTTCTAAGTGGACGGGGTTTATGTTCTGACAGTATTCAAGCCTAGTAACGATTATAGTTACTGTTTTGGCTCACTTTTTGATCTAACTTTTCAGACATCCTTTGAGAAGGTAGATAGTCATTATAGTTATCCTGATCGTAAAAATATAGAGTACGAATAGGATAGGGAATACTTATATCCGCAGCATCTAAAGCTTCTTTAATTGACATAATTGCTCTAGTTTGCACCTGTCTTACTTGAGGTTGTCTAGGAGAAGTCCAATAGCGCACTATCAAATCTATAGAGCTATCACCGAATCCTACGAAATCTATCTCTGATTTTGGATAATCTAAAACCCCTTCTACTTGTTCGATTGTTTTTTGCAAGATAGCTTTTGCTTTACCCAAAGGAGTGTTATAGTCAACTCCTACAGCCAAATCAGTACGACGATGGGAAAAAGCAGTCCTCACCCTCACCGCACTAGTAAAAACTTCTGAGTTTGGTAATAGTACTCTTTCCCCATCGTAAGTACGAATTTTAGTAGTACGAATATCAATTCTCTCTACCGTACCTTCATAATCACCAACTATAATTTGGTCTTCGATTTGAAATGGTTGCTGAATTAAGATCAAAATACCCGATAAGAAATTTTTGAAAATATCTTGAAAAGCAAAACCAATGGCAACTGAACCTAATCCCAAAGTGGCAATAATATCACCTAACTGTAATCCAGGAAAAGCTACTACACATGCAAAAACAACTCCTACAATCCAAGTTGCAATATGAGTAGTCTTAAATAGTAATAATTGTAATGACTTACTCTTTAGGGTTTTTTCTCCTAGCTCTTGAGATATCTTTCTGGTAAAGTTAGCAGCATAGCGGGTCAACATCACAATGACCAGTGCTGTAAGAATTGCAGGTAGTATTTTAACTGCACTACCAAGTAAATCTTGTAAGCTATTTACAACTGTGTCTATAATTCCACTCATATTACTCGAAAATGATTTTACTCTCAATAAATTATTTTGTATATTAAAAATGCTATTTATTCCTTAGCAATTATCCAAACAGCATGAATAATGCCTGGTATGTATCCTAACAGCGTCAGTAAAACATTAATTAGTAATTGAGAGCTTAAACCAGTTTGTAAGAATACTCCTAAAGGGGGTAAAAAAATTGCACAAATAATTCTAATTAAATCCATTGCTCTAATTGCTTAGTTCAAGTTTCTTTGCTGATTAACTAATTCTTAGAAGTAAGTCAACGTTACACCGCCGTCCTAAAGGATAAACCTTCGGATATCAAACGACGGTGCTTGCGTTGACCGCGGAATGCGGTCAAAAGTAATATAATTCCTTTAACTTACTTCAACGAGATATTCTATTGACTATTGAAATTTACCCACAGCATTTTCCCAAGCTTGATTCAACTCATTCCAAGCTTTTTCAAAACCACTTTGCATTTCTCTCCAAGCTTCGTCACTAGCTTGCTGTAACTCTTCCAATTTCATTTTTGCAGCATCTCTTTTTGCCCGAAGATCTGTCATTTTTTCTTGATATTCTATTTGGGCATCAGCTTTTGCCTCTACACTTTTGGCTTTTATTTCTTCAATTTTTGCGTTTAATTGATCGAACTGAGCTTTGACTTTTTCTTGGTAGGCTTGTTTACTATCTATTTGATTTGCCATTTCTATTTCTATCCTCCTTAAATATTTTTAAGTAAATAAATTTCAGTTTCTACACTTCTAAAAGTAATATAATTACTGGTAGTTTAAATCATTCTTGAGAAATAGATTGAATTTACAGATGCTCAAAAATATATAACTAAAGATAGATTGAAATAAATAGTAATAAATCAATGAAGTAAATTATTATGGATTAATATAATTAAACTTTTGATAGATGAATTAATTAAATATAATAACTATCTAGACAAAGTTAATTAGGCTCTCTATGGATTCCAGGGATTTGTGTGACGCACGGTTCAGTCTAACTACAAGTAGTAAGATCGAGTTGATTCATCTAAATATAATTTTTTTAACCAAAGAATAATGATTTTACACTACTAGGTAATAACTTAGTTATGGCTTTCAAGGAATTTTCTGGTTTTAAGGATTTTAAATCTTCCAAAACTTGAGATACTGTTTGATATCGGCAGTTTTCATCATAATCTACCTCAATCATGGTGGTTAAAATTTTTTTTAATTTAGAGGAAATATTAGCTTTATCTTGCCATATTAGTTGACCGTTAATATCATATTGAAAATCAATACAGTTTAAGCCCGTAACTGCCTGAATAACCACTATTCCCAAAGCATAAATATCAGAATTGTAGCGAGGATCTCCCATACTTTGTTCTTTGGGCATATAGTAGGGAGTACCTAAAATAGCAGGAAAATAAATTTGATCTTCAATTAAGTGATAGCTACTAATATCTTTAACACAGCCAAAATCAATTAAAAAATATTTATTATCTTTTTCTCTCCAGATTATGTTAAGAGGTTTAATATCTAGATGAATTATTTTATTCTCATGAAGGCATTGTAATATATTTAATAATTGTTCCAGTAAATCAATCGCTACTTCTTCCTTAAGAATTACTCTATATTCCTCATCAAAATTCAAGTTTAATCTTGCTGCTAAGTTAATTCCTTCAATATATTCTTGAACTAGAAAAAATTCATCATCGATATAAAAAAAATCAAATAATGTAGGAATTTGATAATGTTTATAGCCCAGTTTTCTGAGACTAAAAGCTTCAGAAATAAACTTTTTTCGAGCAACTTCCCTTACTTGATTATCGGTGTGAGATTTGAGTTTTTTGATTACAACAATACCTTGTGAATCGGTTTCGTAAGTATCTTCTGCTAAGTAAGTATAGCCAAATGAACCTTCTCCAATCAATTTAAGAATTTGATATCTGCGTTTTAGAGTTGTCCCTTTTTTCAAATATTTTGAGTTGCTTAACATTAACTTCCGCGGGAATCGATCCTATATTTATGATCACTCCTTCGTCCTTCAAGGAAGGTGGAGTCCTAAAGCATAAGCAAAGCCGTCCAACGCACAAGGAAATTTTTCCTCGTTCTTCTTTCCTGCTTCCTCGTTCCTTATTTGACTGTATATAATTTGTCCTTGGTTTTACATAAGGCTTAACAAAACGTGAATTAACTTCAAAATAGACCATTAACGGCGAAAAGCTAGAATAAATCTCTCGATCCCCCCTAAATCACAAATAATTTTAATATTTTCGTAATCTTTGTGTTGAGATAGCATGGCTACTACTGCTGCTGCTTGTCCTGCCATCGCTTCAATTAACCACAGCCCTCCAGAAATTAAATATTCAGGAGAGGCTTTAACTAAATATCTAATGGCATCTAAACCATCTGTGCCTCCATCTAGAGCCAAATGAGGCTCATGTTCAAAAACTTCCGGCTGTAATTGGGGTAATTGTGAACTGGGGATATAAGGGGGGTTAGAAACCATCCCTTGGACTTTCCCTTTAAGATGGGACAAAGGAGTCCACCAGTTTCCTTGATAAAATTGGATTTGGTTAATAAGCTTAGTTTTGATCGCATTGGTTTTTGCGATCGCCAATGCTGCTTCACTATAATCTACAGCATGAATTGTAGCATCAGGAAGTAAACTAGCCAACCCTAATGCGATCGCACCACTACCAGTACCCAAATCTACCCAATGGGAGGATTTACTATAACAGCTTGTTTGTTGCACAATGTCAATTATGAGTTCAGTTTCAGGACGGGGAATTAAGACACTAGGAGAAACATCAAGCTCAAAATTACGCCAAGAAACTCGACCCACAATATATTGTACTGGGAGATGTTCTTTCAGACGTTTTTGCCAGAGTATGGTGATTTGCTCAATACTTTTTTGAAGAAATATCTTAGGGCGGTTTTTAAAAGACTCCAGACGCAGACTCAGCGAATCTAGATCGCTGATGTGCTGCAATAACCAATCAACTTCTTTGACTGAAACTTTGGCTGCGATCGCATTATCTATCGCATTTTTGCGCCACAAATATAATTTTTGTCCTGATATCTGAAAATTAATAATTATCCTCTGTGTATAATTATCAAATTTGTTAGAGACATGGAATTTTATGCCTCTAAACCTAACCAACATTACTAATAAATAGTTAACAGGGAGATAATTAAACTAGTTTACTGTCTCCCAATTTTTCCTTCCAGCTATTCTTATAACCTGTATTAAATGAATAATAACTTATCTTTGGGGAGCATTTTGCTGCAAAAATTTTATAGATTCAGTAGAAGGAACTAAAACAATTTTGTTGAGAGTTTGATCGTTACTATTTTGTAAAGTATCAATCACCACTTCTAATAAAACCACCTCAATATTTACTGTGTTTGCCAAGTCGGGCTGTTGTTGTTTGAACTTACTTACCATGTTTTCTAACTGTCTTTTTTCAAAGAAAAAAGGAATCACTTGCTGAGATTCTTTTTCAATGGTTAGATAACCTTGGTCGCCTCCCCCTTTAGC
>JASJDB010000251.1 GCA_030065315.1 Xenococcaceae cyanobacterium MO_167.B52
GTATTAATATCATCCATATCGTACAGGCGATCATAGGGAACATTAGCTTCAGCTAGAAGTACATTCATGTGTCCAGGCATTCTACCTGCAACGGGGTGAATGGCATATTTAACCTCAACTCCCATTTTTTCTAGTTGACCCGCTAATTCTCTTACGCCGTGTTGTGCTTGAGCTACTGCCATACCGTAACCAGGAACAATTACCACCGAGCGAGCATAACCGAGCATCATTGCTCCTTCTTCACTATCGATAGAGCGATAGGTCTTATCAATGGCTGCACCACCTGCACCACCAACTGCAACACTATCTCCACCAAATGCTCCAAATAGCACGTTAGTAAGAGGTCTATTCATGGCTTTACACATGATTTGGGTCAAAATTAACCCTGAAGCCCCAACTAACGCTCCAGCGACAATGAGCATACTGTTATTTAAAATAAAGCCCACAGCACTAGCAGCTAAACCTGAAAAAGAGTTTAACAGAGAAACAACTACGGGCATATCTGCACCACCGATAGGTAGGACAAATAAAGCCCCCAGAAGTAGGGATATAGTAGTTAAAGTCAGGAAAATATCGATATTTTCAGGCTGAATTAAAAGATAAACACTACCAGCTAAAAAAACAGCCATCAGTAAGGCATTAATCGGCTGTTGAAGGGGAAAAGTAACAGGAGAACCTGTTACTAAGCCTTGAAGTTTAGCAAAAGCTAAGATACTTCCTGTAAGAGTTATCCCACCGATTAGCACCCCTAAAATAGCAATAAAAGTGGCATCCAAAGGAACCGTACTAGTAGTACTAAGGACTCGCCAAAATTCTCCCACAGCAACTAAAGCCGAAGCAGCACCACCTACACCATTGAATATACCTACCATTTGAGGCATATCAGTCATGGCTACTTTTTGTGCTGCGATCGCACCTATTAAAGAACCAGCAATAATACCTACTAAAATCCATTCATAATTGAGTACAGATTGGTTTAATAAAGTAGCGATAATAGCAATTAACATTCCCACTGCTGCTAAAAAATTACCTTTACGAGCAGTAGCAGGAGAACCGAGTTTTTTTAATCCTAAAATGAATAGGGCAGCAGCAGTTAAATAAGCTAGTTCAATTCCCGTATTGAGATATGTGTTCATAATATTTTCATGTAATTAGTTGTTGGTCATAACCACACAGAACAAACTACAAAAGACCAAGGACTAAGAATCCTTCTTAAACATTTGCAGCATTCTGTCAGTTACCAAAAAACCACCTACAACGTTAACGGTGGCTAAGATAACGGCAATAAAACCTAAAATCGTAACCAAATTCCATTCTCTAGCACCTGTAATCAGCAATGCGCCTACTACAGCGATACCTGAAATCGCATTAGCACCAGACATCAACGGCGTGTGTAAAGTGGGAGGAACTTTATTAATTACCTCAAATCCCACAAATGATGCCAGGACAAAAACGACTAAGCCTGTAAGTAAAGTTGCTTCCATAAAAATTGACTCCTATGTTTCCTTAGTTGTTAGTAGTTCGTAGTTAGTGGATTTTTAAATTCACCCAATTTCGTTAGTTGTATTTGGTCGATTTTGATTAATAATTAAGTCAATTCCAATCAACCATGAACAATTAACCATCAACACAACTAACCACTAACCACTAACAATTGTTCTTTCACCCGTTCATTCCGAATTTCTCCGCCATAGGTAACACAAGCACTATTAGTAATGTCATCTGCAAAATCAAGCTGTAATTCCCCATCTTTGGCTAGATATTTCACTAGGTTTAAGAGATTTTTGGCATACATTTGACTGGTATTGACGGGAACACTACTGGGTAAATTAGTCGGACTGATAATAGTTATCCCTTGATAGTTAACGTCTTTTCCTGCTTCACTACAAGCACAGTTGCCACCAGTTTCCGCTGCCAGATCAACTATTACTGAGCCTGGATTCATTTGAGCTACTGTTTCTGGGGTAATTAGTAATGGTGCTACTTTTCCTGGTACCTGGGCAGTGGTAATGACCACATCTGCTTTCTTGATATATTCTGCTAAACCCTGACGGATCCGCTCTTGAGTATCTCCTGAAACCTGCTTAGCATAGCCACCTTCGGCAACAGTATCTTCTTCGAGGTTAATTTCAATAAATTTTGCTCCGACACTTTGTACCTCTTCCCGAACTGTGGGACGAATATCAAAGGCTTCTACTACTGCGCCTAGTCTTCGAGCAGTTGCGATCGCTTGTAATCCTGCTACTCCTGCACCTAATACTAAGACTTTAGCTGGAGGAATTGTTCCTGCTGCGGTAGTCATCATCGGGAAGATGCGGGGTAAACTAGCTGCTGCTAACAAGACTGACTTATAACCTGCAATATTAGCTTGGGAAGATAACGCATCCATGCTTTGAGCGCGAGTGGAACGGGGGATCAACTCCATACTAAAAGCTGTAACCTGCTTCTGTGCTAATTGTTGAATAATAGTGGGATCCCCCAGAGGATTGAGAAAACTAATTAGAGTTGCTCCTGGTTTGAGCCAATCTATTACTGAATAACCATCCTGTTTAGCAGGGGGGTTAACTTTCAGCAGAATATCTGCTTGTTGCCACAGTAAAGCAGAATCACTAATTATTGTTGCTCCTGCTCTTTCATAAGCAGCATCATCATAACCTGCACCGACACCCGCACCCGTCTGTACCCAAACTTCAAAACCTTGCTTAACTAGACGAGATACAGTATCGGGAACTTGAGCTACGCGAAGTTCTCCTAACTCTTGTTCTTTAGGAATACTGATTTTCATTGAATTCTCCTAATTTTTTAGTCATTCACTGGTTATTAGTCATTAGTCCTAAAGGATACCGCTTCGCATATGGTATAACCGCTCTGCATATCATTAGTTTTTTGGCAGAGTGAACGAAGATATAGATAATGACAAAAGACAAAGGACTTATTGCCAGTTATAGCAGCTAATGATTTGAGGAGGGGAATTTTGGACTCAGGTTAGATTACTTAAGATTGTACTTATAGGTTGGAAAGCAAGCTATGGTGGATAAAATTAACTTTTATTGGGGTCAAGGGATGAGTATTTTTGAACGGAAGTACGGGTATTTTAAATAGAAGCATCTGGAAAAGAAAAATTTAAGCTGAACTTACTTTGGCTTGGTGCTTAGGGCAATTATGGCTTGTTAAATGATCAAAGGATTGTGTGTACTCAAATTTTTTCCTAAATTTCCCATAGACTCAAGCAATCACCAATAAGTACTTAGGCATAATTATTTACACATTGATAATTCCTGATTGCCTGTTCCCTTTTGCCTATTGCCTTTCTTGAGTATGTAATTAATTTTGCACGACTGCTTAACTAGAGACTAATAACCAGAGATGTTAAGCTAGGTAATCACTATATTTGGCAGGAAATACTCATGGCTCCAGCTTAAAATACTGGTCATCTAACCCTAAAATACTCGTTACTGTATTTTTAGAAAACTAACTTCCTGTTGCTACTTAAGATTTAGAATTTTGAGTACATTCTTAATAAATTATTAATCAATTTAACGTTTTTAGATGGTTTGAAACAGTGATGCTATAAATTAAGGATAAAAATTTCAATTCTTTCAAGAGAAAATTATTAAGAGTTTGCAGTGAAAGAATTTAGCTATGGTTATGACGTCAAAATGACGTCATTGATCAAAAAAACTTGCTTTTAGCCTCACAATATAACATTAAGCTGGTGTTATTTTAATGCTATGAAAAGATTTAGTTTAAGATTGACAGAAGCAGAATACATCAAGCTCAAAAGCTATTGTCAAGATCTTCAGATATCTATGAATGATGTGATTAGACAATTGATTAGAGAGTGGGATACCACGGAGGATAAAACTAGAATTCAAGAAAATCATTCCAGGTAATACTATATATTTCTAGATTTGAATTTAATTAACTTGATACCATTTAATTGAAGATAAGACTTGATTCAATAGTAATTGTGTGATAAAGATTTTTAAATTTTAAGCACAATAAAAAAGAATAATAAAAAAAATATAAAGAATATTTTATATCTGACAAAATCTATCAAATTTAACAAAACAATAAAAAAAAGTTATGTAACCTTTATGGGGTAATAAAAACTGAACCAGTAATTTCAGTAATCTTAGTTACAAAGTAAAACTAAATAAATTGTATTGATGCATTTTTTAGATGTCATTGTTTGTTGACATCTACTATTTTTTCCATGTCAATTTGTGATTTAGGAATTAAATACTTGCGAATTATACATCATTATTATTGCTCAAAAATAACCCCAAGAGGAAACTAGCTATGGCTTACACCATTCCTAAAAATTGCTTCCAATGTGGTATATGCTTGCCTGAATGTCCAACGGGTGCGATTCAAATAGATAAAAATAATGATTATTGGGTAGAACCAGGTTTATGTAATAATTGTGAAGATCTAGATTCTAAGCCTTTATGTGTTAACAGTTGTCCTGATAGTTTGCCTGTTACCTTACCTACTAAAAAAGGGAGATATAAAGCTGAAGAGAGAGTTCTAAATAGTCATCATCTCTTTGCTAATGGTCATAATCATCCTATAGCCTCATCAATGGTGATTTGGGAAGCCTGTAATGTACTAGCAAAAGGGTCTGATTTTCCTTGGCAAACTGATAGTAATGACAAGGTTTATTTCGAGCGTCAAGTAAAGCAAGGCAAAGGAAAAATTCAGTTTCGCTTAAGTAAAACCTTCAATGGAACTATAACCAAAGCTTTGAATTATGAACAAGCGGAATCTGCTATTAAATCTATGGATATCCGTGCAGCTTGTATGCATTTAATATTTGCTGCTTTTGCCACTAACTTAGAACGACCTTGGTCACAAGAATTTACAGTTGATAATAAACAACTGGAAACTTATTTAGGCTTAAATAAACGGAAAGATCTGAGTAAAGCTGCCAAACTAACCCTAATTAAAACTTTAGTACAACAACCTTGTCAACTTCTTACCTCTATTGATTGGTTTCGGCAAGGTAAAATTCAATCATTTTCTGTTCCAGAAGATCGAATTTGGCATTTAGTTGGGATTGACAACCATTTTCAGGAAGATGACCAAGGGTACAAACATCTTGTAGGAGTAACTTTTAGAATTAAAGCGGGAATATGGGCCAAGTATTTTCTTAACAAGGAGGGATATAAAAAATACCTTGCTTATTATCAATATGGTACTTTACCAAAATTTTTGTTAACTACAGTTATGACTATTTGGCATCAGCATGAAGGGACAGTACGCATGATGCTCTGGCTATTGTTTAAAACCAAAATGGGCAAACAACAGCGTGTTACTATTCCTAAGTTAATGTATGTCGCCTATGGAGAAGCCAAAGTTAGAGAAGCTTCCCTAAATAGAGAAAAACGAAAGCGATTATTACGGAGATTTGAAAGCGATTTAGAGGTTCTCCATCACTATCAAATCAAACCGATTTTTGATCCCGTTACTTACCCCACAGAAATTCAGCCCTTGTGGGCGAGATTAGCCTCGATTCCAGATGATGCGGAAGAAGCAATGGACTTTTGGATTAACGATGGTTGCAATGAAACTAGCATTACTGATTCCGCGCCCGCTGGAAAATGGAACTTATTAATGAAAGCTCGCATTCTTCACTTTGAATTGCCTCCAGAATGGGATAAACAACTATCTCGTTGGGAGAACAAAAAACAAGGCAAAACCCGTCGCTCCTATCGAACTCAAACTGTATCTAATCTTACGGCGGAACAAATTTCCAATAGTAGAAAAAATCTGGGAATTAGCCAGAGAAAATTAGCACAACTACTAGGTAAAAGCCAAAGCTGGATTCGAGATATAGAAAACGGTCGTTTTGCTGCCAAGCCAGATGATCGCCTTAAGCTAAGAAAGATCTTAGAAATAGAAGAATAGTATCATTTCCGCTTTCTAAAAGTTAGACAATATTGGACAATACTGCTTTACTTCTAGTTCCTGCTTCATCAAAGAGAGTCGGCTCTTGCTTCTCCACAGGCATTGTCCTGGTGCGCGTTCCCTTACTCGGGTTTCCCGAGCGGGAGACCTGACTGTAGTCGCTACGGGGACGCACCGCAACATCGGGTTCCAATACTGTTCGGATAAGCCTAAAAACTTAATGAAATTATGGAGTGTGGGGAGTGTGGGAGGTGTGGGAAGTAGGGGAAAAAGTGATAGAAAAAACTCCCCTCTCTTCCCTCTCTTCCTTGTCTTCTCTCTCTCTTTCTCAACAGATAACTTTTTTAACTGAACAGTATTGGATCGGGTTCAGCTAACCCTAGTAAATTTAAACTGGCTGAATAGTCTCGGTCGGCTATCCAATCACAGTTATCGTTATCGCATTGATAGACTCTCACAGACAGTGGGAGTTTTTCTTTTTTATGCCCGCATCTAGGACATAATTTAGAACTAGCAAAAAAACGGTCGGCAACAATTAATTTAAGCTTAGGCGCATTTACATTGCATTATTATAGCCGTGAAAGCTTTATAGGTAGAGATTAGGCAAAAACGTTGGTGCCTCTGAGCTTATTCTAAAATATGTACAGTTTCAATTGTTTACACTATGGTGAATGGGAGACAGGATGATTTTACTTTTCTTGTCTTCACAATCTTAGACTAACCTAACGGTAGAGTCCTAGACCTTCAACCCAAAATTCTAGATATCGTGAAATTCTAAAACTAACATATGAAAAATATTTGGACAAAGATACGCTCAAGCATTTGTCTGGTAATTCCTATTTTGTTGACTACTGGGTGCCAATCCCTTAACAGGGAAAATATTGACCAAAAGCCTCAATCACAAATCATTGAGAGTTGCCCTCAATTTTCTCCTGAATTGAATGAGGGGGTTACATTGGTTTCTCCAGAAACTTTAAATTCATCTCAAATTGTTAGATCACAGAAAGTATACGTCCCATTCTACTCCCAACTTTATCATCCTGAAGGGAAGGGGTTTCAGTTAGATCTTAGAGGTACACTCAGTATTCGTAATACTTCAGAAACTAATGAAATCCGAATTACCAGAGTCCAATATTTCAATACTAGTGGTAAGTTGGTCAAAAAATGTCTTGAAGGCAAGCATTCAGTTTTATCTCCTTTAGCTACCACAGAATTTGGTATCGCTCAAAAAGATATTAGTGGAGGCTCTGGGGCGAACTTTATCGTTGAATGGGTATCTGAAAAATCTGTTAGTGATCCAGTCATTGAGGCAATCATGATTACTTTTTCTGGAACACACTCCTACAATTTTACTAGTCCTGGTCGAGTGATTGAAGAAGTGAAATAGCTTAAAATTTAACCAGTCTAAAGCTTTGAATTTTAAAGTTATTTCACAACAAGTCTCATATTTAACCAGTAGAATAATGCAATTATTGTCTACTTTTTTAATAATTTGTCTAGTTTTTTTTGTTGGCTGTACTTCTTTACCAACGGCTCAAATACCTTCTAAAAGAACAAACTCTACTACTTATTCTCAGATTTCCACTCAGGAAATCAAATTAGATGAAACTTTAAAAATTGTCACAGGTCAAACGCTCTATGTCCCGATCTATTCCGAGATTTATTACTTTGATAAAAGTAGGACTCTTCAATTAGCTGCTACTCTTAGTGTACGTAACACAGATCCTAAACATTCGATTATCATTACCTCTGTGAAATACTACAATTCGGATGGTAATTTAGTGAGAGAACATCTAGAAAATCCCTTGCGCTTGGCACCGCTGGCTTCAACTGATTTTGTAGTTAACCAAAATGATCAGACAGGGGGCTCTGGTGCTAACTTTCTCGTAGAGTGGGTTGCTGAAATAGAAGTGTATGAACCTATTGTAGAAGCCTTGATGGTTAGCACTAGCTCTCAACAAGGTATATCTTTTATCAGTCAAGGTAGGATAATTGCAAGTAAGCGCACTGCTATCACTACACCCTAGTATTGAAGGTAATTCCGATTTAGTTCTAATTGATTTCTCAACATACACCATTAAGAATTCAGTTGGCTCTTTTTTTACTGGTACTAATCAACGATTACCTGAGATTCTGCTAACCCTAACCATCGAGCTACCACGGCTAGGGAAAGACCTTGAATTAGTACTGAGGTGAGAACCAGGAAAAAGACTAAATTAAAAATTCTATCTGCTTGGGCAATACCAGCTATCACAGGAAATGTTGCTAGAATAATCGGGACAGAACCCCTTAACCCGACCCAAGAAATAAAAAGTTTCTCTCGAAAACTAACCTGGTTTCCAGGCAGACAGAGAAATACGCTAAGGGGGCGAGCTACGAACATGAGAAATAAAGACATTGTCACAGCTACACCAGCAAGGGGTAAAAGTTGAGAAGGAAAAACGAGCAGACCTAAGATCAGAAACATGGCTATTTGCATCAACCATGCCAAGGCATCGTGAAAGCTCAAAATTATTTCTTTGTAAACCAGAGGGCGGTTACCGAGCACCAATCCACCAATATATACTGCCAAAAACCCATTGCCACTAAAGAGAACAGTTACTCCAAAAGTAAGAAGTGCTAGAGCTAAGGAAGCAATAGGGTAAAGACCCTGACTTGGCAAGCGCAGATGATTAATAACCCAGACTGCCCCTAGACCGAAACCGTAACCAAAAACGCTACCAAAGAACAATTGTTGAATTAAAGAAAGCCCTAAGTTAATTATCGAAGCATCTGAAGTAGTAAGAATACCGAGTATACTGGTGGTTAATAACACTGCCATTGGGTCATTACTGCCCGATTCTAGTTCCAACAAAGGCTGTAAGTTCCCCTTGAGTACCAAGTTGCTCGACCTGAGTGTAGCAAATACTGCCGCCGCATCAGTAGAAGAAACAATCGCCCCTAGTAATAGCCCTTCTAGCCAAGTAATGCCCTTAGTCCCGATATCAAAAGAAGAGAAGGAACCTAGTAAAAACCAAGCAAAAGAGCCGAGCAGGAGCATGGTAATTACCACTCCTAATGTCGAGAGAGTCAAACCTTTCCAGAGCAAAGGACGGATCTCTCGCCATTGTGTATCTAGTCCCCCAGAAAAGAGAATCAAGGTTAAAGCTAAATCGCCAATGGATTTAGCGACCAGAGGGTCGTCAAATTCAATACCTCCAATTCCCTCAGAACCTGCCAGCATTCCCACTGTCATAAATAGAAGTAAAGCTGGGATTCCTAATTTGATTGAGACTTTACAGGAAATAATACTTAGCAATAATAGTATTGCAATAACAATAAATATTTTTTCAATCACCATCTCTTTTTGATTACAAAAATAATACTTAATGTACCATCACCCTATCCTATAATGATTAGTCATTGGTCAGAAGTTAGGCTTGAACTATACTGATGGAATTGATTAGGGGGAATGGGGCTAACTCAAGTAACTTAAATATTTATTCGTTCGAGCTAATTTTCTTGTTTGCCTTGGTTTTTGTTCCTGTTATCTGAAGCTATATTCGCATTTGGCGAACCTTTTCCTCTTTTTTCCAGTTTTGATTTTACTCCGCCTCAAAGTACTAGTCTAATTGGTCAACTATTATTAGGAATTACCGTTGGTGAAGCTTGGAGCGAGTGGGTAGATACTATACTAAATCCTGTTTAGATACAATACTTTAAATTTGTGAGAATTTAGAACGACCTTCGGTAGTCAATGGAGCGACACTGGAACTTGATTCCAGTGCTTGAGTCGCCCGCGCAGCGCGTACAGAATTCAGAATTCTGAAACGTTTAAACATAATATCAAATCACTTTAGATATGCAATAGGTTATTCGCAGGGGCGATTTGCGAATCGCCCTTACAGGATTTCATTTGTAGCAAACATTTAGTGATTTGATATAAAACGTGAAAGTTAACTATCACAAGCAGTATATCTTATTTTGCTTGTACTAATTGTTTAAGTACCGATAGATGACCCAACCTAAAGTAATTAAGTAATTGAGCCTTGCATCGCTACAATTCCGCTTATGCGTCCCCATTGAATATTGGTTACTTTCATCCTTTTGTAGTCCAGGGTAAGGGATCCTATCCTACCCAAATCGATAGAATTAATTGCTCTTATGCAAATACACAAGCCAATCACAACTTAGAAAATTTCTAGAAAACGTAACAGAATAAATTGGTTAAAAACTCATGTTTAATTAACCAAAAAGAGTCCCCTTTTTCAAGGAGACCCAGATTAAATATTTTTTTGGACTTAGAATTGATTACTAGCCGTTGATGGAAGGAGCAGTTAAAGCTACAGGGGCTTGCTCTCCACTAGCCAAGTCCAAGGGGAAGTTGTGCGCGTTTCTTTCGTGCATTACTTCAAATCCTAGGTTAGCTCTGTTTAAGATGTCTGCCCATGTGCTTACTACGTGTCCTTGGGAATCCATGATGGATTGGTTGAAGTT
>JASJDB010000252.1 GCA_030065315.1 Xenococcaceae cyanobacterium MO_167.B52
TTTATGAACTAAGTAAAAGAACTTTAGGAGACTTAGTAAGTTTACGCCGTCTGGATGCTCCTTGTGTGGTTCGTAAACTGATTTTAGGTCCTTTTAAAAGTAATCTTAATCCTGTTGGTGTTATGTCTGCGGAGTGGGTAGCAAAGCAAATTCTCAATCTTGCCCAACGAGACATCCGTAATATTATTGTCACAATTAATCCTATAACTTTGCTCTTATTTCCCATCAAAGAATTGTTGGTAGCAAGCTATTTTAAACTTTTTACCAGAAAGAAATAATCTAAAGTGATTGTAGAACTGCTTGATTGCGTCCGCGTTTTTTAGCTTCGTAAAGAGCTTGATCCGCACTTTTAAGTAGTTCAGAGGAACTGTTATGAGTATTGGGAATAGTAGTAGTAACTCCCAAACTAATGGTAACTATGTCATTGATCAGGGAATAAGAATGAGGTAAGTTCAGACTTTGTATGGCTTGACTAATATTACTTGCTACTTTCAATGCCCCCTTAGAATCTGTGTTTGGTAAGACAACTACAAACTCTTCTCCGCCATAACGAGCCACTAAATCAGCTGGTCGTCTTATTTGACTGGAAATTCCCTGGGCTACTTTTTGTAGGCAAACATCTCCTGCTTGATGTCCAAAATTGTCATTGTAAAGTTTAAAGTAGTCAATATCACATAAAATAATTCCTATTGGCGACTTTTCCCGACGCATTCTTTTCCATTCTTGGGCTAAAAAGTTTTCAAAGTGATAACGATTTGCCAGTTGAGTTAAACTATCGACAGTTGCTAAAGTCTGAAGTTTTTGATTTATTTTGGCTAGTTGATTTTCCGCTGCGCTACGGTAGTCGATTTCTTGCTTGAGTTGCAGATTAATTTTCTCTAATTCTCGATTTTTCGCCTCTAATTTTTCCTGAAGCCGACGAATAGATAATTGATTTTCAATTCTGGCGGAAACTTCTTCTATTTGAAAAGGCTTAGTAATATAGTCACTAGCCCCATAATGAAAAGCCTTAACCTTGTCTAAAGTTTCATCTAAAGCACTAACAAAAATCACAGGTACTTGTTTGGTTTGAGCATTAGCTTTAAGTTTTTTGCATACTTCATAGCCATCAATATTGGGCATATTAATATCTAGTAAAATAATGTCAGGAGTAACAGCATAAGCTGCACGAATTCCCAAATCTCCATTAATTGCTTTGCGGACGGTATACCCTTTTTTAGTTAGCATTACTGAAAGCAATCTTAGGTTTTCTGGTCGGTCGTCAATTACTAAAATATTTCCTTGACAAAAGATATTTTCTTCTACCATTTTTGATAAAATTTAGGCAATAAAAATCAATAAATCATTAAATTTTCTGGTTGAGTAAGTCAGAGGTACTGTTGATAATTGGTTCTAAGGCAAAATTATGCACCATTTCTCTTAAGCAATCGGCTAAATTATGGTACGGTTCAGGTATTTGATGAATTAAATCATAAATTTCTTGATCATTAGCAGCGATTGCAGCATAGTTTAATTGTTGCAACCATTCTTGAGACATTAGAGATAATTCTGTGAGTTTTTGAGACAATTTTGCAGAGTTTAAAAACAAGTCATCTTCATGTCTAGTATGAGAGGATTCACTCTCTACGTCAACCGAACTGTGGCAGATTTTTGTGTAAGACAAACATTGCTCCCCACCTGTTTGGCAATCCCTTCGGGGATCTGTTATTGGATCCCAATCGACTTGAATACAAAAAACAAAAGTAGTTCCTCTTCCTACTACACTTTCCACTTCTAGTGATCCTCCCAGGAGTTGGACTAGACTGTAACTAATTGCTAATCCTAATCCTGTACCAGCACCAGAATTTTTACCCACACGGGTTTGTACGAAAGGTTGAAATAATTGATTTAACTCAGCTTCATCAATGCCTGCCCCAGTATCCTGAACTTGAAAAATGATTGATTTTGGCTCCTTGTAATCCACTATTAGAGAAACACTACCCTTAGTAGTAAATTTAATCCCATTACTCAGTAAGTTCATCAATATTTGGCGTAATTTTCCTAGATCAGTAGCAATTAACAGAGGAACTTGAGGATTAATTTGTAAATTTAGCTCTAAATCTTTAGCTTTTGCTTCAAGATAAAATATTTCTTGTAAATCAGTCAAAAGCTTATCCAGGGAAAAATGTTCGGCATAAACTTCCATTTTTCCCGCTTCAATTTTGGAAATATCCAAAATGTTATTAATTAACCCCAGCAGATGCAATCCATTATTGTTGATAATTTCTAAATATTCTTCCTGAGTTGGATCTAAATTACTATCTCCTATCATTAGTTGGCTAAAGCCTAAAATTGCATTGAGGGGAGTTCTTAATTCATGGCTCATATTAGCAATAAATTGGCTTTTTGCTTGGTTAGCACCTTCTGAACTGCGTTTAGCTTTAGCTAAAGCTACATTACTTAAATGGAGTTCATATCTTTGCTCAGTTTCTGTTTCCAGGAGTTGAGCATGAGCGATCGCAATACCTACTTGAGTTGCTACTGCTTCTAAAAGTTGGATTTCTGATTCTGTCCAAGTTCTAAAGTCATCACACTGAAGTAAAGAGATAATTCCATTTGGTTTTCCCTGGTAAGAAGTTCTCACTGCTAAAATTGACTTAATTTCTAATGCTTGGTATAGGTGTTGGACATTTTGTAACAATGGGTCTTGATAAATATTATGAGATGGAATAGCTTGGTCTTGTTCTAAAATTTTTTCAACATAAGCATTGCCCATCACAGGGATCTCAATTTTAGGAAGGGGTAGTAGATCATTTGTATAGTATTCAGCTACTAATGGAACAGAACTAACAGGCTTATTAATATAATTACGAATTACACAACGAGAAACACCAAAGTTACAACCAACTTGAGTTACGGTAGTTTGGAAAATTTGTTCTTTATCTAAACTGGAGCGAATTTTTTGAACAATACTTTCTAAAAGGAGACTTTTTTGGATCTGTTGTTCAAGACTTTTTTCAGTTTTTTTTCTTTCTAGTTCTACACCTAATTTAACGGTAAATATTTTTAAAATTAATTCTGCTTCTGGGGTGGGAATTTCCATCCTGTCAGTGTTTATAATCGCAATGTATCCGATACATCTGCCGTTGCTATCAGTAGCCACCATTCCCCAATAACTTTCTGCTGCCAATTCTACTAAAATTTTGTCTTGAGGAAAGGACTTTTTTAAACCATAAAATTGTTGATACTTCCCTTCTTTTATTAATATTTCCGAGGGGGTTTCTGCTAGAGGATATTGAAAATTCTGAATAAAAGTTTTATTGGCTAAAAATGCTAAAGTTTGAGCATGAGTCTGATTTGGCTCTAATAATTCTGCAACTACAATATAATCAGCCTTAAAAATTTCGGCTAAACGAAAAGCACAAGCTGTAAAAAATTCTTCTCCAATCTTACTAACTATTTCGGCAATAATTGCTCTAAGATCAGTTGCTCCTTGTTTGATTTCTCTAATAGCTGATTGATGTTTTTGAAGATTAATAAATGCGATCGCTGTTTGCTGGGCGATAATCTCCAAAAAATTTTTAACTTCTGGGGTTAAACCATCTGAACCTTGATAATTTTCTAGATAGATAAAGCCTAATTTAATTTCATGATCTTTCAGGGGGCAAATAATAAAGTTTTCAGGATTATGTTGTTGTAAATAGCAATCCTGATGCCAAGCTTGAGGAAACCCAATTTTTTCCAGAAAGAGTATCTCTTGATGTTCTACGATGATGCTGAGGGGAACTTCAAATTTAGCTTGATCAATACCTACCCTATTAAAATCAACATCAATCTGTTCAGAACTTTGCTCAGGTATACTAGCTAGGGCAAAAAAATTGTCTGCCTCTTCTAAAACCACCACAATTCTAGTTACTATGAGATACTGATCTATGATTTTCCACAGCACAGTAACAAGCTGCTCTGGTTCTACTTCCCTGGATAATGATTGAATTGCTTTTACAAGATTGATATCTAACATTACAGTCCGTTATAAAGAAAGTCGAAACCGCGTTTTTGAGAGCCAATAAGCTCATCAAAACCAAAGCATTTTTGGCGGTTAATTTAGCTATACTAAATATATTATTCCCCACTCCCATCCCTGAATCATCAGCAATTATCATGACTTTTTCAGGGTAGAATATACGAAAAACGTGAATTAATCTGCCTTAGTAAAAGCAGAGTTTCGTGACCTTTGCCCAAAAATTAAACTACAAAAAATTGAAGAAAAGCGTGAAGACTATTGCGGTTATTGATTATGACATGGGAAATCTCCACTCCGCTTGTAAAGGATTAGAAAAAGCGGGGGCAACTCCCCAAATAACTGATTCTCCTCAAGATATTGCTCAAGCTGATGCAGTGGTGTTACCAGGAGTAGGGGCATTTGATCCTGCCATACAGCATATTAGAGCGCGTCATCTCGAAGAACCGATCAAAAATGCGATCGCATCAGGCAAGCCTTTTTTGGGTATTTGTTTGGGGTTACAGATTCTTTTTGATGCTTCTGAAGAAGGTACGGAGAAAGGTTTAGGTATTATTCCTGGTATGGTAAAAAAGTTTGATTTTGAGCCAGGAATTACCATTCCTCACATGGGTTGGAATCAGTTAGAATTCTCTCAACCCGATCATCCTCTATGGCAAAATTTACCCCATAATCCCTATGTATATTTTGTTCACTCCTATTATGTAGAGCCTCAAGATACTACTGTGAATGCTGCTATGGTGACTCATGGTTCTCAAACGGTAACTGCTGCGATCGCCTATAATAATCTTATGGCTGTACAGTTTCACCCTGAAAAATCATCTGACTATGGGTTACAAATTCTTTCCAATTTTGTGACTTTAGTGAATAGTAAAATTGCAGTTTAATTAGACTATAAATTGAGAATCTACGGAAATCGCCTCTTAAAAACCTTACCAGGACAAAATACTCGCCCTACTTCTGCTAAAGTCAGAGAAGCTCTTTTTAATATTTGGCAAGGCAGTATTAAAGGATGTAATTGGTTAGATATTTGTGCTGGTAATGGTTCTATGGGAGCAGAAGCCTTATGCCGTGGTGCCTCTTCTGTGTTTGGGATTGAGAAAAATAGTAAAGCCTGCCAGATTATCCGTCATAATTGGCGACAAATAGCTACTTCTGAACAAACTTTTCAGGTTATTCGAGGAGATGCCATTACAAAGCTTGCCAGTTTAGAATCGAAACAATTTGAAAAAATTTATTTTGATCCTCCTTACCAAAGTAATTTATATAAATCGGTACTAAATGCTATAGTAGTTTATGATTTACTATCTCCCCAAGGAACAATAGCGGTAGAGCATAATCCTAAAATCTGGCAGCCTCAAAATATTGAGGGATTAATCATAAATCGAACTAAAGTATATGGTAACACTGCGTTAACTTTTTATTCTAATCATCTGAGTTAACCTTGGAATAAGTAATACTACTAGTAATATCTACCCTGTGACACTCAAACAGGTGGAATATAATCGAGATTTTAACCACCTTCATGAAGTCATTATAAATGTGGAGAGGATTTTACCAGGCAGCTTTATGTTTCACAATTTTAGAAGTACAACCGAAAGACTCGTAACAGTACTAATGTTGCTGTTAGCTTTGATTGCTTGTGAAAAAGCTCCCGAATCCAATTCTAATTCTGAAAGTCAGAGTCTAGTACCCATAGAATCTGAATTAACAGTGGTGTCCCTTCCAGAAAATCCACAACTTACCGTAATCAACTAAAAACTATATGCAGCAAAAAATCAAGGGTTTGACAACGCCAAACCCTTGATCAAATATTTTTGGGTGAAATCTACAGTAAATAAACTAAGACAAACAGAATTAACCAAATAACATCGACAAAATGCCAATAAATTTCCGCAGCCTCCACACCAAAATGACTGGTACTAGAATAATGCCCTTCAGTTCTAGAACGCCATAAAACAGAAAGGATTAATAAAACTCCCACAGTTACGTGCAAACCGTGAAAGCCTGTTACAGCAAAAAAGCAACTAGAAAATAGGTTAGTTGTTAGACCCATTTCTGCGTGGAAATATTCATATCCTTGTCCTGCTAGAAAGGCTACACCCATAGCAGCAGTTATAGCAAACCATTTTTGTAACCCTTGAATATCATTATTTTTGAGGGCTACTTGTCCTTTGTGCATCACAAAACTACTTGTAACTAGAATGGATGTGTTGATAATTGGGACTAGTAGTTCTAGTTCTGGAGTGCCTTCGGGGGGCCATTCTGGCATAATAGCGCGATAGATTAAGAAAGCAGCAAAAAACCCGATAAAGGTCATACTATCAGCAATTAAAAACAAAATAACGCCAAACATCCGATGATCTGGATGTCCATGATGACCAGATTCCTGATGGCTATCGATAACTAGTTGAGATTCATTAACGGCTGAACTTTGCATCTTGATTAATTAATTGTTATTGATAATAGATTTTTATTGTCACTAGTAGTGTGGCAATGCCTAATATAGTTAGGTTAACTGAACTTATTTAATGGTTAGTAGTTAGTCGAGAGTGGTTCAAGAGTGTACAACTAACAACTAACAACTAACAACTAACAACTAACAACTAACAACCTTTAGGTATTACCAGCTACTTCGGCTAGCATATCCTCTACTTCTTCATCTCCATCAATACTTTCAGTATCAATACCATAGTCATAGGGACCTGCCCATAACACTGGTTCTTCTTCAAAGTTTTCAATAATAGGAGGAGAAGCAGTTTGCCATTCTAAAGTCAGCGCACGCCAGGGATTACGAGGTGCTGGCTTACCTTTAAAGACGCTCCAGACAATATTGATGATGAAGGGAAAAGTGGATAGTGCCAAAAGATATGAACCTATGCTAACAAGTTCGTTTAGAGCTTGGAATTTAGGATCATAAAGAGCAATACGGCGGTTCATTCCCTGTAAACCCAATGGGTGCATTGGTAGGAAAGTAAGGTTAAAGCCAATAAAGGTCATGACAAAATGAATTCTGCCCAAGGTTTCATTAACCATTTTGCCTGACATCTTAGGAAACCAGTGATAAACCGCAGCAAAAAGTCCAAATACCGCACCACCAAATAAGACGTAGTGGAAGTGTGCCACAACAAAATAAGTGTCGTGAACATGAATATCAAAGGGAACAGATGCTACCATTACACCACTTAACCCCCCGATCAGGAACGAGGAAAGGAACCCAATCCCAAACAGTAGGGCACTATTAAGATTTAGTTTTCCGCCCCATAGGGTAGCACACCAACTAAAAACTTTTATCCCTGTAGGTACAGCGATAATCATAGTTGTTGCCATAAAGAACATCCTTAACCAGCCAGGAGTGCCACTAGTAAACATATGGTGTGCCCAAACAATTAAGCCGAGAAAACTAATTGCTAAACTGGAATATGCGATCGCACGATAACCAAAGATTGGTTTACGGGCATGGACTGGCAAAACTTCCGAAATAACCCCAAAAAAGGGCAAAACCATAATATATACTGCGGGATGGGAGTAAAACCAGAACATATGCTGATAAACAATCGGGTCGCCTCCTCCTGCGGGGTTGAAGAAAGCTGTGCCAGCAATCAGATCGAAAGAGAGCAAAATAAGGGCTGCTGCTAATACTGGGGTGCCAAGTAAAATCAGGGCGGAAGTTGCCAACATCGACCAGCAAAACAAGGGCATACTGTGGATATCCATATCAGGGATCCGCATTCTTAGGATAGTGGTGACAAAATTAATTGCCCCTAAAATTGAGGAAGTTCCTAAAAGTAAGACACTGAGTATCCAAATTTCTTCTCCCCACTGACCACTAACTAAACTTAGAGGGGGATAAGATGTCCAACCAGCTTGGGGTGCGCCGACAAAAAAGCTACTTAAGAAAAATATTCCTCCAGGAGGAATGATCCAAAAAGCTACAGCATTAAGTCTGGGAAATGCCATGTCTTCTGCTCCAATCATTAGAGGAATCAGATAATTGGCAAAAGCAGCTCCAGCGGGAAGAATCCAGAGAAATAACATAATAGACCCATGCATGGTCATTAATTGGTTATAAAACTCTGGTTGTACAAAGTCAGGATCGGGGGTGGATAGTTCGACACGCATCGCTTCTGCTAAAGCACCACCGACGAAATAGAAGAAGAAAGCAGTAACTAGATACTGAACACCAATAACTTTGTGATCGGTACTAAAACTAAAATAGTCTTGCCACTTTCTTTGTGGATGTACTTGTTCCATTGTTGATTTTTTTACTACGAAATTGATTGATAACTGTTAACTGTTAACTGTTAACTGTTTACTGTTCACTGTTTACTGCTAACTGTTCACTGTTGGGAGTTTGGGCAATGGTATTATCTTGTAACCATTGTTGATAATCTTCTGCACTATGTACTGTCAGAGTAGTTTTCATTCCTCCGTGATAAGCCCCACAGAGTTCAGCACAAATAACAGGATATTGACCCACCTTAGTAGGAGTGAATGTTAATTGGGATTCTCTACCAGGAATAACATCTTGCTTAATCCTAAATTCTGGTAGCCAAAAAGCATGGAGTACATCACCACCACTCATATTTAACTGTACGGGACGATCTACTGGTACGTGTAATTCTCCTGAAACAATGCCAGTATCAGGATAAGTAAAAATCCAAGCGTATTGAATACCATTAACATTCACATTTAAAGGACTTGATTCTTCCAGATAGGGGGATTGTCCCAATCCTAAAGCTACTTTTTCCCCATTCATTGCAATTAGCTGAGAATTACCTTCGTCCATTGCTACCATCTCATGATGGTTATGAGAGGCTAAATGATCATGGGAAGCCATAGGATCAAGTCCTCCCAAGGTGTTATACACTTCAAAGCTATAAATAGCGAGAATAAAGACAATAACGGTGGGTATTGCTGTCCAAACAATTTCTAAGGGGACATTGCCTTCGATTGGTGGTCCATCGGTAGTATCCCCTTCTTTTCTACGGAATTTGATTACGGAATAGATGATTACTCCTTCAACTAAGAGAAATAACCCTGTAGCAATGGTCATCATCAGGTTAAAAAGACCATCAACCTCAGCAGCTTCTGCTGATGCTGCTATGGGCATTAGTCCATGATTTTGACCGTACCACAAACTAATTAGTGTGAGAGTGATACCTGCTATGAGAGTGACGATATTACTGGGAATTTTCACGGATATTTCTTAGGTTAGAACTAATTTGTAGGGATAAACGCTATAGAGAGCAACACTTTGTCAAAATTTAGGAAGCCATTGAGTTAGATATAAACCGTAAAATTGCAGTTCAAAATTTTACTCTCTCTGTATATTAGGTTAAACCAAACTTTTAGTAACAGAGAATTTGATTTGACGATCTAAACAGATTCTTTGGCTTTTTTTTAGGATCGCTGGTACTTAAGTAAAAGTTGTTTAATTTATATATAACAATAGTTGAACAAAATTTAAGTTTTTCTTTATGAGTGATTAATTTTTATTAATCAATTTTTAAGTGAATCTGAAGAATAGCACCAAGAAGATAACTATTAGAAATAAGGTCGCTACAGTAGGAAAAAAGACTCAGAAAAATCTACAGTTCCGATGACAGAATCAGTATTAAAGTCTTCTAAAGCGATATCTTCTAGCAAAATTCAACCTCAAGTTATTATTCGTCGTTTAGTATGGAAGATTGCGATCGCAACCTTACTATTAATGGCAGTGGGTAGTGCGACAAGAGTGATGAATGCTGGTTTAGCTTGCCCCGATTGGCCTCTTTGTTATGGACAGTTGGTACCTACCCAACAGATGAATCTACAGGTGTTTTTAGAGTGGTTTCACCGTTTAGATGCTGCTTTAATTGGCTTTAGCGCGATCGCATTAGCTGGTTTATCTTGGTGGTGGCGCAAAGAACTGCCTTCCTGGCTACCTGGGACTGCAATTTTTGCTTTATTCTTAATCGTGTTTCAAGGAATTTTAGGGGGACTTACTGTAACCCAGCTATTGCGCTTTGACATTGTTACTGCCCATCTTGGTACAGCACTACTATTTTTTGGGACTTTAATTGTCATTGGCACTAGCTTAATTCCTTTTACTCCCTCTCCCTCTGGTAATCCATCTCTCAGATGGTGGGGTTTAGCTGCTGCAATCTTAGTTTATCTTCAGAGTTTACTCGGTGGCTTAGTTGGCTCTCGCTGGGCTTTACATCAGTGCTTTGGGGGTTTTCAACTCTGTAATGTGATGAATAGCCACATTATCGGAGTCTTTCCTCCAACCATTACTACTATGATCCTGGTGTGGTTGGCTCGGCGTAAGCCTGGATTATCTCCTGTATTAAAAAGATTAGCTACCGTTGCAGCTAGTTTAGTCGCTCTACAAATTAT
>JASJDB010000253.1 GCA_030065315.1 Xenococcaceae cyanobacterium MO_167.B52
CGATTAATAATTCCCCCTAAAATTGACTCGAAGGGAATATATTCACCCAAGGGAACTAATTTATACTTATCGTAACGACTAAAAGTTTCACCCGTTCCAATTAAGGTAAATAAACTGTTAGTAAAACCATCATTTTTTTGTCCATATGCTCCAATCCAAGCGGGAACTTTAGCTGTGGTTACGGCTTGGTAAAAAGGGCTATTGTTAATGATATTTTCCCAATAAAAAGGTAAAGCTCCTTCGGGAGTTAGGACCACATCAACTTGCTGTTGAGCTAATCTTTTATATCCTGCCGTGTAACCTGCGATCGCATTGCGAAATCCTTGGGAGTAAAGTTTAATTTCGTTGGGTATATTACCTTGAATAATGCCAACTTTTAGAGAATTAAGATTATTAGAAGCAATTGGTAATTGATAAAGATAATATCCTAGACTATGAAGACCAATTAACCAGAAAAGAGGAATAGTAAATAAAATAATCTTTCTCGAAGTCTGTTTAAAGTACTTGTTTAATAATAAAGCTTCTACCCACAAGCCATTAACTAAAACAATAGAGGCAGTGATAGTATTAAACCCTGATATTTTACTGAGTTGCAAAATAAATAAATTATCAGGGCTTTGAGTATAAGCCAGGCAACTCCACCACAAAGGAGTATAACTCCAAATTGTTTCTAACACACACCATAAAGTTACTCCAATTAATACTTTAAATAGTGAGTAATAAATATTAGCTTGATAAATAACTCTTTTGGTAATGAACTTAAAACTAATTCCCCAAGTAATAACTAAAGTAGCACCCCAAAGAGAAATAAATAACCAACAAAAAAGCGCGATACCAATACTAGCTAACCAAGGTACACCCATCCAAGTCATGGGATGAATACCAGTAATCCAAAATAAAGCTAGACCATGATAACCAAAGCCGTAAGCTAAACTTAATAATGCAATTTGTTTATAGGATTTTGCTTCATTAAGCGATCGCCATAAAGGAACTAAAGCAATCCAAGCTAATAACCATAAACCAAATGGTGCTGGACACAAGCCCATCAAAACACCACCAAAGAGAGACAAAATAATATTTATCTGAAATTTTTTCAAAAGTAACTGGAGATTGAATAGATATAGCTTTACAAGTTTAAATTAGGAGACGACAGTTAACTATTATTTTTAACCACAGAGAGCGCAGAGAGCGCAGAGAGTGCAAAATTGATAGGATAATAACTTAAGTTTTGTTTCTAATAAAACTTAATTTTATATGTATTTTGTTAGCTTCGAGAAATGGTATAAGTGCGATAAATATTAAATTAAATGTCAAGAATTACGTAGTAGAAACTAAAAAAATGGCTAAAAATGTTCTCGGCGAACAATTAGAACCCTGTTGTAATAAAATCAAGACTGGCTATTTTCGAGATGGCTTTTGTCGAACTGATGAACTGGATTATGGTCGTCATGTAGTATGTGCGGAAGTTACAGCAGAATTTTTAACCTACACTAAAGCTCAGGGTAATGATTTATCTACTCCTCGTCCAGAATGGCAATTTCCAGGATTAAAACCAGGCGATCGCTGGTGCTTATGTGCTTTGCGCTGGAAAGAAGCTTTAGAAGATGGTTTTGCACCTCCTGTGATCCTGGCTTCTACCCATATAAAAGCTCTAGAATACTTGACTTTAGAAGATTTACAAGACAATTCCGCAGTCGTTAAATAATTAAGTAGCCACAATAAATTGCATAGTTGAGAGAAGAAATAGGCAATAGATATTTATGGTTAGCTAGCTATATCTTGTTTTCTCCCTAAGTCATTATTGTGTTGGTCATTAACTTTTTCTAAATTTAACTCCTTCATATTTCCAGAATTGTCTTTTAGATTAGATTTTAGTGGCTGGTGATTCTGATGCTTATTGTGATTGGGATTTTTTGATTTGTAGAACAATTCAGGAATCAGTAGGCTAGCAGTAATCAGACCTAATAAAGCGAAAAATTCGATTTTTTGGGCTTTTTTAGATAAAAGATTCCCATAGCTATTATCAAGGCTCTGATAGTCTTGAGATTGATCGACATAATTCACCTTTTCTGGTTTATTTGTGGAAGCAGAACTTGCTGCTTGAGCCATATTTATGGGCAGTAAAACGCCTGTCATTATTGTGATTACTGGGATTACTGTATTTAACTTCATAACTTGTAGTCCTGAGTAATGGGTCTTTTAAGAGAAACTATAATTCGGATAAGTAAAAAATTCGGTATTGACTCCAGGCTCTGGTAAAGATTGATTAAAAGTTATATCAGCAAATTACAAAATGTTTAATTGAACACACTGCCAAACATCATCGATTAAAGTCGGACTATCCGCATTAAACCAAGTAATTGCCTTATTTTTACGAAACCAAGTGCGTTGACGTTTGGCAAACTGACGAGTATGCAGCACCGTATCGGATATTGCCATATCCAAAGAGATATTACCCAGAATATATTGCTTAAACTCCGCGTAACCCAAAGTATCTAATAAGGGCAATGCTGCCCCATATTTACTGCACAAACTTTCTACTTCTTGAACCAACCCTAATTCCACCATCTTCTGAGTACGGAGTCTAATTCGGCTGTCTAGAATGTCTGGTTCGCAATTCAAACCAATTTCGACAATGGGATAGCTTGGAGGATTTTCTCCTTGCTGACCAGAAATAGGCTTACCTGTGACATAAAATACTTCTAAAGCCCTTAAAGTTCTGACTTGGTCATTAGGATGAATTTTAGTTGCTGCTATGGGGTCAACTTCAACTAAAAAACTGTACAGTTGAGTTTGTCCTAAAGGGATTAATTGCGATCGCAAATCCGTCTGAGGCGATACTCTAGGAATTTTCAGCCCCCTAGTAATAGATTTAAGATACAACCCTGTTCCTCCCACCAACATAGCTATAGCAGAATCATCAATAAGTTGTTGTGCTTGCTCCTGATATTCTGCTAAAGTCAGAGTCTCTGTAGGCTCACAAATATCAATTAAATGATGTTTAACTAATTCTTGTTCTCGTTTAGTTGGTTTGGCAGTACCAATATCAAACTCGCGGTAAACTTGGCGAGAATCAGCACTAATAATAGGAATATCTAGTCTTTGAGCCAAACTCATTGCCAATCCAGACTTGCCACTAGCCGTCGCACCGCAAATCACAATCAATACCATAATGACTTTAATGTTAGGTAGTTGATCAATGTTCACGACGGTGGTTTGATATGCTTCTTAACCAGAAGCATCCCCCACCGTCAATGTTAAATGATAAATGTTGAATGACTCATGAAAGAACTATCAGACGCAGAAATTCAAGAAAAATTGCGATCGCTGCTTCATAAAGAAGGAACTTGGATCGATTGGGGTAAAACCTGTCAAGAATTGCAAAAAGCAGGATGTGAACTTGCCAAAATTTTTGAAGCTACGGGATTTCAGGCTAGTCAACAAAATCTAGTAATTGTTGCTGCTCAAGTTTATGATAGCGTTGCCCAAGGAGGAGTAGAAGAAGCCGTATTAAAGTATTTTCAAGGTCCTAAGAGTGATGTTTTGTATGAGTTTCGCATTCTCAATCAGAAACAAAGAGTATCAGCAGCAAAACTAGCGTATGACAAGCAATCTGATGTGGATGAAGCCCATGAAATTGCTAAAACCATTAAAGAAGTTTCCCAGCTTTCCCAACTTCCAACTGGTTTTACTAGCGATGCAGGAGACATGGTAGCTTATTTATGTTGGAAACGAGCGCGTCAGAAAAAAGACCTGCAAGAGCGATCGCGACTTATTGCCAAAGGCTTAAAATTTGCTGCTTCAACTTCTGCTAGAGAAGCTATTGAACAGCTACTGAGCGATTTTACGGTAGTTTCCTCAAAAACAGCCCCGATTCTACCTGTTTATCGCTTAGAACTAGAAGAAGAATTACCCCGTATTATTCCCTTAATCAAAACTTCACCTCTGAGTACTGAAGCCATCGAAGCAGTTTCTCCTGTAGCAATAGAAGAACCTTTCCGTAGCGTCGATTTTAGCAGTGGAGGTTGTTTCGTTCCTGTACCTGGTTGGCAATTAGTATTAAAAGCCATCGATCCTGTTGGTTATATCTGTTCTAGCGATCGCCTTCCTACCTATCTTTCAGGAAATATTGAACCAGTACTCGTTATTATTGATCGCGCTGCTAAAGAATGGGATGTAAATAGTTACTTCTTAGTAGAAACAGACTCAGAACCCCAATTACAATGGTTTGAAAGCCCACCAGAAAGGAATATTATCGGTCAATTAGTGCTAATCATGCGTCCCAAGAAAATCCTTGATGAAGGCAATATTACCCAACCCTGGCAAATGGACGACTAGATCATTGAACATTGAACATTGAACATTGAACATTGGCTTTACCAAAGTCTCTCAATATTTTCGAGGATTGATGTACGAACTGACAAATGATAAATGTTAAATGCTCAATGACTTCTTGTGGCACTTTTCTTTTTGTCTAGCGTCTCGATTATGAGAAACTTTGGTAAAGTCAAGAGAAAGTAAAATTTAATTACAATAGCAGAGAATATTGATTCATTTATAAAGGTGTGAAAAGTTATGTTAAATCGTCCTGGCTCTTGGAAACGTTTCTTTACAACCCTAGCTATATCTGGTTGCATAGTTACCAGTATTCCTCTAATAAGTCATGCTCAAGGTGGATTAACTATCTTTAGTGGTGTTAATCGAGAAAATATCTTGAGCTACTACTTAGATTTTAATGGCAGAAAACATAATCGCGATCGCTACAGATTAAGGATTGCTGGCAAAAAATTAACTGGGGGTGCATCTAGATTCTTTATTGCCTACCCAGAGTACTTCGATGGCAAATTTGATGTAGATATGGATTACGATAAAAATCCCAAAAAAAATCCTGTCCGAGTCGGCATTAAAAAGGGTAGAAAACGAGAATACTTACCTATAAGACAAGTATTTTTAGACAAAGAAAGTCGCATTATAGAAATTGAGTTAGAAGAACCTCTTAGAGAAAGTAGAAAAGTTGAGCTAGTTTTTTCTAATGTAAGAAACCCGGACATTGGCACCTACTACTTCCATTGCGATGTCTTACCTGCTTCGGATTTACCCATTCGTGAATATGTAGGAACTTGGATCATTAGCATCGATAGTTAACTTTTGTAGTATAATAAAAGATTCTGACTTTTTGTATCTAAAATTATCAATTTGATTGGAGGCAAAGATAAATGACCAAACGTACCCTAGGTGGTAGCAACCGTAAACAAAAAAGAACCTCAGGATTTCGGGCGAGAATGCGATCGCACACTGGTAAAAAAGTGATTCAAGCTCGTCGCAAAAGAGGTCGTCGTCGTTTAGCTGTGTAACTGAGGAAAATTTAATTTATTAATTAATCATCGTGGGATTGAGAAAAATCCATCGACTCAAACACTGGCGACATTTCCGTTCTGTTTATAAAAAAGGCATCAGTTGTCATGGTCCTCATCTAGTTTTGAGGGCATTATTCATTAACCAGAAACACCAGAACTTCTCAATTAGTCCTAGTAGAATTGGGATTTCTATTAGTACTAAAGTTAGTAAAAGAGCAGTTAAGCGCAATCGGATTAAACGACAAATCAGAGGAGCGATCGCTGTACTTTTGCCAAGAATAGCACAGGGGTGGGATATGGTAATTGTAGTTAAGCCTTCAGCAATTGAATGCAAATATGAACATTTTTTGCGAGAATTAGAACAACTACTCATAGAAACAAAAATAATCCATGGGAATTAAAGAAGAGGTTTTTTATGAAGGTGGTCCTCATATAGGGGATTTAATCATCAATACTTTATTGGCTTTTACTGTAATTTGTATTCCCCTCACAGTAGGGGCAATTGTCCGAGCTTTATGGTTAAGATATCGCATCACAGACCGCCGTATTTCGGTTACTGGTGGCTGGATGGGTCGCGAACGCACCGACATTATCTACAATGAAGTGGTTAAAGTGGTAAATGTTCCTAGAGGCATAGGCTTATGGGGAGATTTAGTTATTACCCTTAGAGATAAAAGTCGTTTAGAATTACGTGCAGTACCGAGATTTCGGGAAATTACAGAATACATCGCTGAAAAAGCAGCCAATAAAACTGGTAAATCAGCTTCCGCGATCGCTGGATAAAAAATATACTCTATAGTAAAAACAAGCTGACCGATAACTAACGGCAATCAGCTAAACTAGACTGTGAAAAATTACCGCTCAAAGGCTGGACAGATTTAAGAATGGATTTTGGTATCGGCTTCATCTCTAACAACATCATGTTGCCAATCCTAGATTTTTTTTACGGGATTGTGCCAAGTTA
This sequence comes from Xenococcaceae cyanobacterium MO_167.B52, assembly GCA_030065315.1. Classification (GTDB taxonomy): domain Bacteria; phylum Cyanobacteriota; class Cyanobacteriia; order Cyanobacteriales; family Xenococcaceae; genus JASJCP01. The sequence goes on from JASJDB010000253.1 coordinate 6,322, forward strand.
CGGTTTAGCAATTATCGCTCTCACATTGGTAATTCGCTTTGCCGTTTTTCCCCTCAGTGCAGGACAAATTCGTAATATGCGAAAAATGCGGATTGTGCAACCTGTGATGAAGGTGAAACAAGACGAAATTAAGCAGCGGTATCAAAATGACCCTGCCAAACAGCAAGAAGAAATGGGAAAACTGATGCAACAATTCGGTAATCCCTTAGCAGGGTGTTTACCGTTGCTATTACAGATGCCCATTCTCTTTGCTCTGTTCGCTACTTTGCGCGGTTCGCCTTTCACCAACATTCCTTATACAGTGGATGTGGAAATTTTCCCCAGAGAGCAAATGGAGCTTATTCAGCCCCAAGCTTTTGCCACTAAAGCCCAAAATATCTATATCGATGACGGAGTTCACGAAAAGATTGAAGCATTGCTTCCTGGGGGTAATAAGCTAGTAGTAGGACAGCAAACCAAAGTAGAACTACAAACTCTCGAAGGAAAACCTTTACCCAATCTTTTAGAACAATATTCCGTAGATAGTTTAGTTCCCCAATGGGAAATTACCAAAGGTTCAGAAAGAATCAAAATCGCCCAAGACGGCACAATTAAAGCCCTACAACCAGGGGAAGCTACAATCCAAGTGACAATTCCTGGATTAGCAGCCGACAAAGGATTCTTATTTATTAAAGCTTTAGGACAAGTTGGAGTTACTGATGAAAATGGCAACATCAACTTCGACATCTTAGGTATGGTGCTATTCTTTGGGATTAGTATATATATCAACCAACAACTTACAGGAAATCAGGGAAGTGGTAACGGCCGTAACGCAGATCAACAGCAAGCCGTCAATAAAATTACTCCTTTGCTCTTTAGTGGAATGTTCCTTTTCTTCCCCCTACCCGCTGGAGTATTGATGTATATTGTGGTTGCTAACTTATTCCAGATGGGTCAAACTTGGTTTTTGATGCAAGAGCCACTACCTGATAACTTACAAAAAATTCTCGAAGAACAAGAGAAAAAAGAAAAATCACGGGAATCACTACCCTTTGAACGTAAACGCTCCAAAAAGAAAGAAAAAACTTCCTAAGTTATGGAAAATCAAACAGAACGGGGTCAGAAGTGGCTAGAAGAATTACTAGCATTGATGGGCGTACAAACCAATGTGATTTCCGAAGGTTTAGAGAAAATACTTACAGATACAGAGTCTTGTTGGCTGGGTATCGACAGTACTAACCTAACCGAACAAGAAATTCAATTGTTGATTGGAGAGAAAGGCAAAAACATTGATGCTATACAATATCTAGCCAATATCATCCTCAATATTGGTCGAGAACCTGACAATCAGGGGTCTTATACTATTGAGCTAAACGGCTACAGGATCAAAAGGTACCAAGAGCTAGTAACTATAGCCGATAATGCGGTAGAACAAGTCAGAAATACTGGACAAGAAGCGGAGATCCCTAACTTGTCTTCCGCAGAAAGAAGGCAAATTCACTCTTTATTGACTGATTCAACTGATTTAGCCACCGAAAGTCGAGGACAAGAGCCGAACCGTAGATTAGTAGTGCGATTGCGCTAAAATCCTCTTTGTTTATGAAATCAATTTATATCCCCCAAATCACCCAAGCTCCAGACCGCAAAGTTGAGATTATTATTGACGGTACTATCTCTGGTTTGGATACTTTAACTCCCGTTCGAGGTAAATTAGTGGTGAGACATGGGGGAAATTTTTTAGAATTAACTGCTCAAGCAGAAACTATCGTTACCCTAACTTGCGATCGCTGTTTACAAAACTACAACCATCGTTTAGAAGTCAATACTTCGGAGTTAGTTTGGCTCGAAGCAGCAGAATTGGAGAACCTGCCCTCAGAAAGAGAAGTAGCTCTAGAAAATCTCTCAGAAACTTTATCTCCTAACGGCTACTTTGAACCAGAAGAATGGCTTTATGAGCAATTTTCTCTGGCTATGCCATTCCGCCAACTATGTGGAGAAAATTGTCAGGGTGCGCCGAAAACTCAAACTCATCAAGAAAATCATCTTGATAGTCGTTGGGCTTCTTTAGCATCCCTGAAATCAGAATTAAAACTCTGTGGAGAAGACCCCGACTGAAGTCTCTTGGTATTTACGAGAAATAGTATTACCTCCAAAATGGGACTTGTCTAAACTTTAGAAAGTAAAGGTGGTACGTATCGTGCCAGTAACCAAGTCTTTATTATTACTATTATTATTAGGAGAGGTGATCCAAATGATACCAGGGGTTATGCCAATATTGTCATTGATTTGATATTGATAGAAAGCTTCCACATGAACAGAAGTATCTTGATCACTACCGAGTGTTCTAATAGTAGAACTTGTTACCCAAGGCTCCATCCCAATAATTAATCCTGCTAGATTTCCTTCTTTGCCTAAATCTGGTAGAGCTAGAGTTACAGCCCATTGCCAAATAGTTTGAGTACCCCGATCTATCTGTCCATCAAGAGTAGAAAGAGCCGTTACTTTTGATAAACTACCCCAGGCACCCAAAGTTACCCGCTCACTGACTTCCCAAGAAGCCTGTAAACCATAGGAATCACCTACAGTAGGCACTGCTTCCCCAAAGTTATCTTCAGTAAAGAATCATAAGTTAGCCAAATTACTACCTGTTTCAGTGTCACTTTGATCTCGCGTGTGGGTATAGGTTACAGCTAAAGTTAGGCTGTCAGCAGGATTAAAGGCAATTTGTCCAATAGCTGTATAAGATGCGTTAAAAATTCCTCCATCCTCATTAGGATCATTGGCAGGAAAGGCTAAATAACCGGCATTTAGTTCCACTTTCTCGCCAAAACGGTGGGTAATTCCTAAACCGGCATCTCCCGCAGGAAGATAGATCGGACTACGAGTACCAAAAGTAGATACCGCACCTGAACCCCCATCCCCATCTAACACGCTAATGGTACTGGCTAGATCATCCGCTGCCGTTCCCGCCACACCAATAAGAATATCTGTATTGCTGCCAATCCCAAAAGTGTAGAACAAGACTTCTAATACAAGATCGTTATCTGCTGGTTCCGCAAAGGCGAGATCTCCCTGAAAAGTTCCTGTCGCTTCGGCTAAAGAGGGGATATTACCAGTAGAAAGACGAGTAAATAATAAATCTTGCCCATTAAAGCTGGTTTCTAACTCTAATCTTACGCGATCTCCAAAAGTGGCTTCAGCGTCAGCATCTTCAGTAGCATTGTTTTTAGAGCCAGCAAAGACATCACTCAAAGCAAAAATTACTTCTCCTGCCAGTTTAGTCGTAGTGGAAAATTGATGATCTTCCAAGAATGCAATGCGACTTTCTAAATTATCAATGCGTCCTCCAATAGCAGCAAGTTCCGCTTCAAATTCCTGAGTGAGACGATTAATAGTATCAAGATCTTCCCTAATTATGGCTTCTGAAGATGCAATCAAACGTTCGATTTGATTGAGACAGGAGTTCAAACCCGCAGCAAATTCATAACGGGATAAGGCTCGATTTCCCCGATAGGTTTGGTTAGGATAACCGACGATACAGCCATAGCGATCTACTAGAGAGCGTAAAGCTTCATAAGCCCAATCTGTTGGGGATACGTCTCTTAGTTGATTGACGTTGGTTACTTGATTGAGATTATTACTATTACTTTGTTCTGTTCCTTCCTGGCTATATTTTTGTAGCTGCTCTATAAGTTGGTTAGTTTCAGCCTGAACAGAAGTGGTGGATATTCCTGTTACTAGGGTCGCTAAGATGATTGGGGTGGTTTTTTTGATGATGTTCACAATCTTCCTCACACACAAATTTAATACATAGTAGATGGGTATATTACTACTAATAATAATTATTATTATCAATAAATTTGGGATTGGAATATGTAGAATTTAGGATATTATTAATCTATGCGATCGCGTAACCCCCCTTTTTTTGTCGTGTTATACTAAATCCGCTTACCAAAGTATACTTTTAGTTTAAAGTATAAAATTAGCTTAAACCTTTCTGATTTCTGACTTCTGACTTCTGACTTCTCGCAACTTTTAAGTAGGGTATCTAAACAGGATTTAGTAT
>JASJDB010000254.1 GCA_030065315.1 Xenococcaceae cyanobacterium MO_167.B52
AGATTTGGCGCAAGGAGCAATTAAAACAATTTTCATTAATAAAGCAGTAGTTTGAGATGTTCCGAAATTCATGATTAATTCAATTAATTGATAATGACTTCCGTGACGGGTTGTATCGATTATTAACAGTCTGAGTAGTCTTTGACAAGTTTTAAGAATTAATTGATCAGTGCAAGGATGATGATCGTATTCCTTGGAAATACCATCAATAGCTTGTTTTAATATTTTTTTTACAGAAGATCCATTATTATTGCTTTTTTCTAGATCACTAATCAAATATTGATATAAACTTACTTTAAAATCTTTATAAGAATTGAGAAATGCTGCTTCAATCAAAAAGTGTTTAGTATTTTGATAAATTGTTCCCCTACCATTAGTATTATTCAGGTATTGTTTCAGACAATTTTTAAACTCTTTTTCTCCTAAAAAGGTGGGATTTTTAACCCTTTTAATAATTTTTCCTGCTCTATTTGATAACTGTTCTGCACGGGCGATTTGAACTAATCTAGAGCGATAAATTATATGTTTTGCTAATTCTGATTCAAAATTTTCCTGGCATTTTTGTTGCAAACTGATAATTAAATTAGTTGTTTCTGGAGTATGTTCTTTCCCTAGTAAAACTGATGAGTATAAATAGTAGTAATGGGGTAGTAAATCACTAATCAAAGATTGCTCTTTAAATTCTACTTGAGTACTATTGTTAATGAATTTTGCGATACGTTTTAGGTTATTATACTGTTCAGAATGACTAAATTTTTTGACTAGAATGAAGAGTTTTTGACGAGAGCGACTATTGGATTTTCTGAGAGGAATATTTTGGGGATTAAATATTTCAATTAATTCTAGGATATAGGTATGATTCTCTTTTACCTGAGACCAAGAATTGATTAAAATATGACAACAGTAGGTTAAGATTTGAAAAAATATATCTTCTTTATGCTTGGCTAAAACAATATTTTCTAAGCTATGGCGAACTTCTTTGTCAGTATGTACCAGTTCCAGAAATAAGTAGCGAAACTCCCTGAGTATTTCCTGGGGAGGTTTAATTTGAACTGCATGACGCAGATATTCATAAATCTTTTTCTCCTGTTTAGCTTGTTGCCAAACAAGATTATTTTGAGATTGAGCCACTTATAAGTCTAGGACATTATTGTTTTATACCCTATTATAGCCTTGAAAAAATATTTGACATCCTTTGGAGTTAATTATTCAAACTAACCATGAGTTTTTCTAAGTTAATTAGATCATTTTAGCTAGGGAGAAATCTACTTTTCCAAAATGAATACTGAAAGCTAATTGCAATTTTTCTAGGGAATTAACTAACCAAGTCAATTCATCTTTAGTAAAAGATTCATAATGGGAGAAAAGAATGGCAAATTTTTGCTCTAAACAAGGTTTTACTTTGGGACAAATCAAAACTATTTTTAATAAAAATCCAATAACTTCAGTGGTTCCCATATTGACAATCATGTCAATAAACAAGTAATGTTCGGGATTATTTTTACTGTCAAGTATTAAGGTTTTTAATAAATGAGAACAAGCGCGAGTCATAGAAAAATCATCTATTTTACCTTTCCCCCTATTAGGTAGGGTTTCTTGCAAACATTTAGATATTTTGGGATTTAACTTAGATTTACAGTATTCAGAATTTAGTCCTGAAGTTAAATATTGATACAATTCATTCCTAAAAACTTGATAAGGTATAATTCCCGCAGTTTGGTTCAAAAAATTACAAGCTAAATCTTGGTAACTGTGATCTTTCTCTACTTTACCTATATACTGATGTAGGGTTTTATCTAGTTTACGATCGCTTATTAAGGTAGGATTTTTTACTGGTTTAATTAGAGATTTGTCGTTTATTTTACTATTAGATAGTTGGGCTTGACGGTCGATTTCCGCCAATCTAGCTCGGTAAGTTACATATTGAGAAAGGCGAAAATCATAATTGTGCTGAATTTTCTTTTGTATTTTCCGAATCGTTTTTTGAAATTCATAACTGCTATCCTGACTGAGTAAGCAATGTTGGTATAAGCAAGGATAGCGTTTAATTAGGCTACCTACAGATTTATCTGTTTCAGCCTGAAAATTGGGTTGGCTTTGGACAATTAATTTACCTAGTCTTTTAAGATTAAAATATTGATCTGTGGTTTGGAAAGACTTAATTAATTGTCTAAGTTTTTTAGCAAATTTAGAATGAGCTGAACCTGGAGGTAAGGCTAAATCCAGTTGAGCAATTAGTAAGGGAATACTGCTTTTAAATTTACTGTGTTTATACCAATAGCTAATGATAATTTGACAGCAACGGTTAAGAAAATAGTAAAAATCTGAGGGGCTACTACTAGATTCTATTATCCCGTCTAAAGCGGTTCGTATCTCTTTATCCCGATACCCTGAACCTTTAATGAATAAATAGCGAAATCGCTCAATTATTATTTCTGGACTATCTCTTTCCAGGCAATCTTGCAAATGATGATAAATTATTTCTGATTGATTTTTGATTATTTCAGAACGAGATATTTTGGATCTGGATTTTAACATCATTAGGTTTTTGGTAATTTTTAAAATCAGTGTTGATTTTAAAGTTTTTTCTATTATACAACTTTTTGTTATTTTTATAATACAGTTATATTTTTATATTTTATATGAAAATTTGATTAAGATAATGAGGTAATAATTTTAGTATTATTACTGATTTTTGAGAAACTAATAGCATCAAAAAATATTAATATTTTAAGTATAAATCAGGATAATTAATTAATTTAGAAAAGTAGATCTAAAAAAACTTAGGTACTTAAACTAATGACTCTCGATATTTCTTTAACAGAACTTAGTGAAATTCTCTCACCCTGTTTAACTAAGCTCCGTATAAATAGGGAAGCACCATCAATAACAAGTATTAATACTGATACTCGTACCCTAAAACCTGGAGAAGTTTTTCTGGCTTTGGTAGGAGAAAATTTTGATGGACATAGTTTTGTTACGACTGCTATTGCTCAAGGAGCGATCGCAGCTATTGTAGATCGGGAGTTACCACATAACATATCTCAGTTGATTGTTTCCGACACCCTTGAAGCCTATCAACAGATTGCTCGTTGGTGGCGTGATCGCTTGACCATCCCCATAATTGCCATAACTGGTTCAGTGGGAAAAACCACTACCAAAGAATTAATTTCTGGAGTTTTGGGGACTCAAGGAAAAGTCTTAAAAACCCAGGCTAATTACAATAATGAAATTGGTGTGCCTAAAACCTTACTAGAAATTTCTCCTGAAGATGATTACGCAGTAATTGAAATGGGAATGCGAGGAGTAGGAGAAATTGCTCTACTAGCGGATATTGCCCAGCCTAATGTAGGGGTAATTACCAATGTGGGTACGGCACATATTGGCAGACTAGGATCGAGAGAAGCGATTGCAAAAGCTAAATGTGAACTATTGGCACATATGCCATCATCCAGCATTGCAGTCTTAAATTATGATAATCCCTTGCTCATCGAAACCGCAGCAACAGTGTGGCAAGGCAAAACTATTACTTATGGGTTGACTGGAGGAGATATACAAGGCAAACTCATTGACGCTGACACTATAGAGGTAGCAGGAACGCAATTACCCTTACCAATCAAGGGAATTCATAACGCCAGTAATTACTTAGCTGCGATCGCAGTAGCTCAAGCCTTAGAGATTGATCTTACCCCTTTAACGGCTGGAATTAAGGTTAACTTACCCAAAGGGCGATCTAAACGCTATGAATTAGCTCAAGATATCGTCTTACTAGACGAAACCTACAATGCGGGTTTCGAGTCGATGGTAGCTGCTTTAAGAATGCTGAAAGAAACCCCAGGAAAAAGACATATTGCAGTACTAGGAACAATGAAAGAGCTGGGAGACTATTCTGCTACACTGCATCAACAAGTAGGAGAACTAGTAAAAGAATTAGGTATTAATCTGTTATTCGTGTTAGCAGATGAACCAGCCACGGAAAATATTATTACAGGTGCCACAGGAATAACTAGAGAATGTTTCTCTGACAAACAAACTTTAACCACAAAAATCCAAGAAATAATAGAGCCAGGCGATCGGATTTTATTTAAAGCTTCCAATTCCGTTGGCTTAGATCAAGTAGTTAAAGACTTAGAAATAGTTGTATGATATTTCGATATTGCTCAAGTAGACTATGAGAGTAGTGGTTAAATCTATGCACGGACTCGATAGAGAGCGAGTGAGTAGTGGCTAACCCTTGAAGGATTTTTATCTGTTAAGGATCCCCTAGTTATGTCGCCCCTGCCAATCAAGTATTTATCTTTGGTCGAGCATCTAGGTTGGGTAGTTCCCAATCCTGGGTCAATTCAGGTTCATACCTTGCGCCCAAAAGTATTATACAACGGCTCAAAGCCTTGGTAGATAAAGATTATGTATCTAAACTGCTTGCCCAGCTTTGTGTTCTGGGTAAACCAATAACCCTTGTCCGCAATTCATCTAGTCGCTAAAGCGAGAGACTTCTTGCGGAAGAAAGTTAAACTAGATATCTTCTGTTGATCAGAAAACATTAAGCGTATCAAATACTAAGAAAATTATGCTGCGCGATCTCACGGTTAAAAATTATCGTTGCTTTGAAGACTTCTATATTGATAGTTTGGCAAGAGTTAATCTATTTGTGGGTAATAATAGTAGCGGTAAAACAAGTTTACTAGAAGCAATTTATTTATTAGTGAATTTTGATCGAGGTAAAGCTTTCTTTGAAATAGTAGAACATCACTTAGATTATTTAAACTTTAAAAACTACTATTATGATTTAGATACCTTATTCTTTCAACATCAAAGTAACGAATTAATCTATATTAATTCCCAACAGCGAGAACGAGGTATTTTAATTACTTTGAAAAATAAATTAAACTTATTTTGCATTGAAGCCAATCAGATTCCAGAAAAAAATAATTACTGGCAATGGAACTCTATTTCTAAATATAGAGAATTCAAATTACCTGTTATTAACGCCAAATATCTAGAAATAGATATTAAGCCAGGTACAACTAGTTATAATTCCTTGTTAATTAATGAAAGATTTGGGCAAGCAGCAAATTTATTTATCGCTACTGGCAAGATTAATTTTAATCATATTTCTTATATGTGGGACAATATCAATCTTACTGAAAAGGAAAATAAGATTATTGAAGCTTTACAAATAATCGATTCTCACATTTCAGGAATAGGTTTTTTAACGAATATTAATACCGAACCAATTAGAATCAAAAAAGACAATTACAGTTATCCTATGCCTTTAAGTAGTATGGGAGATGGTATGTATCGCATTTTCAATATTGCCATGTCCTTAGTAACCGCAGAAAATGGCATATTGCTAGTAGATGAAATAGAAACAGGATTGCACTATGAAGCTCAAACAGATATGTGGCGTTTAATTATAAAAATGGCACAAGAATTAAATGTTCAAGTATTTGCAACTACCCATAGTTGGGACTGTATTGCTGCATTTCAAGAAGCATTAAAACAACTTGAAGATCGAGCTGTTGGTAAATTATTTCGTCTTGATAGTAAATATGGTAAACTTCGGGCTGTAGAATATGATGCAGAGGATTTAGAAATAGCCGTACGTCAAAGTATTGAGGTTCGTTAACCTTGAAAACTTTATCAGCTTTTCCTAATTATTCATATATGGATTAATATAGCAATTATCATACTGGTGAGGTACATAAAAACTTTGTATTTTGTTGATTGTTAATAGTTGATTGTTGATTGAGTGTACTTCACGACTTTGAGAAAAGCTATAAATTATTGTTGGGATAGATTGATGATAAATGATAAATGTTAAATGATAAATGTTAAATGTCAAAGATGGCTTTTTCTACTTCCTCAATGGTAGTAGCTAAATCTTGATTCACAATACATATATCAAACTCATCTTTAGCAGCAATTTCAGTTTTGGCTCGGATTAAACGTTGATTAATTGCTGATTCTGAGTCTTTGCCCCGTTTTCTGATTCTAGCTTCTAATTCTTCCAAGGAAGGAGGCAAAATGAAGATGCGGAGCGCATCAGGAAAAATTTCAGCGATCGCTCTTGCTCCAACTAGTTCTATTTCCAGCAATACCCACTTACCAGCATCAAGTAATTCTTCAATTTTGGTTCGGGGTGTGCCGTAATAGTTGCCAGCATATTCTGCCCATTCTAAAAAACCAGAATTAGAGATCGCTTCTAAAAATTCTTCCTTACTTATGAAATAATAGTCTTGACCATCTGCTTCTCCAGGGCGAGGGTTTCTTGTAGTAGCAGAAATCGAGAGACTAAGTTGAGGGTGATTTTGTAATAGGGATCTTACAATCGTCCCTTTTCCTACTCCCGATGGACCTGTAATGACAATTAATTTACCCTGTGGCATGGGATTCAAGAATTAGTCTAAATTTAGTTATTGGAACTTTCTTTAACTCCCACAAAACGATGTGCTACAGTTTCTGGCTGAATGGCTGATAACACGATGTGGGAAGAATCGGTAATAATGACCCCACGAGTCCGACGACCATAAGTAGCATCTACTAATTGTCCTCTTTCTCTGGCTTCAGTAATCAGCCTTTTAATAGGGGCTGATTCAGGGCTAACTATAGCAATAATGCGGTTAGCAGAAACAATATTACCAAAACCGATATTAATTAACTGGATATCCATAAGATTCAACGGTATTAGAGGCTAAAGTCGAGTCTAAGCAAATATAATCTTAATGTTATAGATAAAAATCTTCCTTTACAAGCTCCAAAGTCATGTTTTAGCGATTTATTTCTTAAATTTTAGCTTTTTTTCACCTTTTTTCATGTTTAGCTAACTTAACAATCCCTTATACAGAAATTTTTAAAGCAATACTTAACTATTATGCAGCCTTTTGACTATACGACTTTAACTGCTATTCGTAGTGAGTTAGTTAAATACTGGATCCCAGCCAAAATCGAACAAGTGTATCAAAGCGATCGCTTTACCATTGCCTTGGCATTAAGAACTATTAAGAAAAGAGCTTGGTTGACAATTTGTTGGCATCCTCAAGCAGCAAGGGTGTGTATTAGCGATCCTCCTCCCCGTATTCCTGATACCTTTACCTTTAGCGACCAACTGCGCCATCAATTCAAAGGATTAGCTCTAACCGCGATAGAAGTGATCGCACCTTGGGAAAGAGTTTTAGAGTTTCAGTTTGCCAAAAGACCAGGAGATCCTATCTTATGGCATCTATATGTGGAAATCATGGGCAAATACAGTAATGTAATTCTCACCGATGCTAATAACCAAATCATTGCTCCTGCCCGCCAAATTAGCTCTACTCAGTCTAGTGTGCGTACTATACAAACAGGACAACCTTACGAAGGTCCTCCACCCTTGACAGGAACTTTGCCCAAAATAGACGAATCTTTTGACCGTTTCCAAGAAAGAGTTAGTCTAATACCTGGCAAATTACAACGTCAGTTACTCAATTCTTATCGGGGTTTAAGTCCCGCAGTAGCAACGGAAATCATTGTAGCAGCAGGGATTGATTCCCAAGAGACAACAGAAAACTTAAGCTCTGATGATTGGGGAAAATTATTTATTTATTGGCAAAAATGGCTGAAAACACTGGCTGAAGAACAATTTCTCCCTGGTAAAACCTTTAAAGGCTATACGGTTTTGGGTTGGACAGAGAATGAGCCAGTGGATAATGTACAAGCTGTAGTTGATAGCTATTACAGCGATCGCATTAATCAAGAGAAATTCCGTCAGTTACATCATCAACTTCAGCAAAAAATTAGTAACTATTTAAAAAAATTACAACGTAAAGCGGATACTTTTAGGAACAGATTGGAAGAGTCTACCGAAGCAGATAACTATCGGCAACAAGCAGATCTACTTATGGCACATTTGCACCTGTGGCAACCAGGAATAAAAGATATTACTCTCAATGATTTTGTTACAGGTGAACCGATCAAAATTAAACTCAATCCTGAAAAAAACGCCGTACAGAATGCTCAATCCCTCTATAAAAATCACCAAAAACTCAAAAGGGCTAAAGATGCTGTAATACCTCTTCTAGATGACGTAGAAACAGAAATTAATTATTTACAACAAGTCCAAACTAATCTGGAGCAATTAGATAGTTACGGTGACACAGGGGATTTACAAACCTTAAACGAAATACGTGATGAATTAATTGAACAAAATTATCTACAAAGTGACCGTCCACCAACCAAAAATCAAGATGACTCCCAACCCCATCGTTTCACGACTCCTTCTGGTTATCAACTATGGGTAGGAAGAAATAACCGCCAAAACGATATCCTCACTTTTCGTACTGCTAATGATTATGACTTATGGTTTCATACCCAGGAAATCCCAGGAAGTCATGTTTTGCTCCGTCTTGAACCAGGAGCAGTACCCCAAGAAGCCGATTTGCAATTTGCTGCTGATTTAACAGCCTACTATTCCCAAGCCAGAGAAAGTGATATCGTACCAGTAATCTATACAAAACCCAAAAATGTCTATAAACCCAAAGGTGCAAAGCCTGGAATGACCATATATAAACAAGAAACCGTTATTTGGGGTCGCCCTCAATTGGCACTGAAATCCAAAAGTTTGTGAAGATTATAAAAAGATTGACACAAAAAAGAAAAAAAGTAACTTTTTTTAACAATTGCTTCGTATCTTCTGTTACAATTCTTAGTGAGGAATATCACAAGTTGCCACATTGGGAACGTGCAGCTCAAGATTTCCCCAGAATTAAAACAACAACAACAATTCAACAAAACCAGCGATCGCTTCGCTGGTCTTTTTTTTAGCACTAATATTAAACTTCAAGGGAGATAATACTAAATCCTGTTTAGATACAACACTTTAAATTTGTGGGAATTTAGAATGCAGAATTTAGCCCTAAAGGCACTAAAGTATTCCCTTCGGTCATTCCCTATCGGTCAATGCAGAAAGGTTTAAGCTAATTCTACGCTTTAAACTAAAAGTATACTTTAGTAAGCGGATTTAGTCTTATTCCTTAATTATCCCGACACAAATGTTATTTCAAAATAATCCCGTCAGTATTAACTGCTTCTACTCCTTTAACACCTTTTACGACAGATACGACTGTTTCTAAAGTACTGCGATTAGCTACACTACCTTTGAGAAATACAGTACTACCTTTCTGTGCCACATAAACTTTAGCCGAATCCGAAATATTTGGTATATCATCTACGGCTTTTTTAACCCTTTTTGCTAAGCCATGCTCATCATACTGACCATCAGCTCCCATTTTCTCTGGAGAAACATCATTGGTAGCTTCTTTATCTGAAACTTCAACTGTATTACCATCATTAGTAGAGTCAACAGAAGTACTATTACTGCCACCACCACAAGCTACTAAGGTTAAACTAGCACATAGCCCTAGACTAGTAAGTATCAATTTAGAAGAGGTTGATTTCATCACAATTATTTTTTCCTTAACAAACGAATATTATGAGATATTCAGTATATTAGCTACTTACAGAAATGAATAATAAGATAATTAATGTTTATTTTAAGAATGTAAATAAGAATGTAAATTTTCTTCTTATTAATACTTATTTCGTTGCTTTTTTTAAATTTCTAATTTAGTAGTTGAACTACTTGCTTTATTTTTAGTAATCACAAATTGAAGCTACTTTGTAAAATTCTTCAATAGCAATATCCCTCTATATCTGGATCAATTTACAATTGAAACTAACAATAAAGGGACAACTTTCCCAAAAACTAAATACTAAAACAAATTACTTTTTAGCAATAATCCAAACAGCATGAACTATACCAGGAATATAACCTAGTAGAGTTAAGAGAATATTAATCCAAAAATCCATACCAAATCCCACTTGTAAAAATACGCCTAGTGGGGGCAGGAAAATAGCACAAAGAATCCTAATAAAGTCTCCCATTTTTGTACTTTACTATTAAGTTGAACATAAGTCGATTTTAGTGGGGCATGAATTTGTTTGGGGTAGGGAACTTAGTAGGGATTACCGCCATCAGAGGCTGTTGCTAACCAATCTGATACTTCATCACTGCAAACAGTAAATTCAAGTAAATTAATCGGCTGAATTGAAAATGAAGTAGTTAAGGCGGTATCTACGGCATCGCGACCTCGAACCATTAAGATCCTTCCCACACGGGGAATATTGTGACGAGCATCAAAAGTGTACCATTTGTGGTCTAAATAAACCTCGAACCAAGAACTAAAATCCATAGGCGAAGGTTGGGGTGGAACGCCAATATCTCCAAGGTAGCCAGCAGCATATCGAGCAGGAATGTTTAAACAGCGACATAAGGTAATTGCCAAATGAGCGAAATCACGACAAACTCCAGTCCTCTCCGTATAAACTTCATAGGCTGTTTTGGTGGGACGAGCATACTCATAACCAAAGGACACATTGTTATGAACCCAATCGCAAACTGCTTGCACTCTTGCCCAGCCAGTTGGGCTTTGACCAAA
>JASJDB010000255.1 GCA_030065315.1 Xenococcaceae cyanobacterium MO_167.B52
TGTAGAGCAATTCCTCGGACTGAGCGATCGCCGTACCAGAGCCAAAACATAATCTTTACATATTACATTTTGACGTGCGGAAAGAAAAATATTATGTGCCTTCGACTTTTAGCCCACATAAAAGAAGTCGGGCGTTGGTCGTGGCGTTGTTGTTTTAGGGGACAAAGTTGAGTGATTATCTCAGTGTTTTGTTGAATAAAAATTGAAACAGCTTAAGTACTATGTGTGCAATCAAACATAACGCATAAATGATTTTTTCGTCACAATTGCATTACCTGTGTAGTTATATGCTTATATTGAATATCGCGATCGCTTCTTGCCTTGATTTACTCTAATTCCCCTATTTGACAAATTTACTCAAGTTTCTCATAACACAGGATTTTTTTCATTGGGGGGTATATAAAAAACTTTGAGCTATGGGGTTGACATAATTGACTTTTTAGTATAGGAAAAAGTTTACTCATTTTTTACTCACTCATGAAGATTTAATAAAGCCCATTTACTACCCGTTTACGTGTGTGGGAATAATAGGGAAGTGGGTAAAATTTGGGTATAGAAATTACTTTTTTATGGCGTGTGACTTGCATAATGGGAGTGAAAGTCTAGCCGTAGCAAAGCATGGAAAAAAGTGCGGATGGCGAGACTCGAACTCGCATGGCGTGAGCCACACGCCCCTCAAGCGTGCGTGTCTACCGATTCCACCACATCCGCGTATCAGCATTAACTAAGATACCATATTTTTAAAAAACCAACACAAAGTAATTGGGCAATTGTCTTGTTTTTTCTTTACCAGAAACTATATTAGTTCATATTTGTTTGTCTAACTTTATGCTTTTGAGACGATTTCTTAAAAGAAATAGCAATTTTTCTTAAGTTGATCCCAGAACGAGTTAATCTCACGATCACAAGGCATTAAGTTGTACTTAACTTACTAAGGCTCAGAAGATACTTAGACCTTATTGAAGTTGAAATTAATGTCTGAACCTAAATATCAGAGTTTTTACTTGGGGGTTTCAAGTATGAGTAAAAATAGGGTAGAAAACAGCCGTAATGTGGCTATCGTCGGTCCTTATTCTAGTGGTAAAACTACTTTACTAGAGAGTATTCTATATGTGACCGGCGCAATCAATCGTAAAGGCAATATTAAAGACAAAAATACCGTAGGAGATACCTCTCCCGAAGCGCGAGATCGCTCAATGAGTGTGGAAACTTCTGTTGCTAGTACTAATTACAAAGATATTAACTTCACTTTATTAGATTGTCCTGGTTCAGTAGAATTTGCTCAAGAAACCTACAATACCTTAGTAGGTGCGGGAGCAGCTATAGTTGTTTGTGAGCCAGTAATGGAAAGAGTATTAACCCTCGCTCCTTTATTCAAGTTTTTAGATGATTGGGAAATTCCCCACTTGGTATTTATTAACAAGATGGATCGAGCTTCTAGCAATTATATGGAAATTCTCCATGCTCTCAAACAAGTTTCCAGTCGTCCTCTAGTTCCTCAACAGTATCCGATTTACCAAAATCATAATTGTGTTGGCTATATCGACCTAGTTACGGAGCAGGCTTATCATTATCATCAAGGAAATCCTGCTGATCCCATAGCTTTTCCCGAAAGTTTAGCAGAAGAAGAAAAATTTGCTCGTAACGAAATGCTAGAAACCCTAGCAGACTTTGACGATCATTTATTAGAAGAATTAATTGAAGAAATTGACCCCCCCCAAGATGAGATTCTTCAAGACTTAAAACAAGATTTAAGTGCAGATTTGATTGTTCCTGTGTTTTTTGGCATGGCAGAACAAGAGTATGGAGTACGAGGACTGATCGATGCTTTAGTAAAAGAAGCTCCAGACCCCAACATTACCGCAGCTAGAAGAGGACTCCAAGCCAAACCCGATGGAGATACCCTGGCACAAGTCCTCAAAACTTTTTATACTCCCCAAGGAGGCAGACTGTCTCTAGTTCGAGTCTGGCAAGGTACTCTCACTGATGGCATGACTCTCAATGGGGTTAGAGTCGGTGGTGTGTATCATCTTATGGGTAGCAATCAAGAACCTGTACAAAAGGCTGGTGTAGGAGAGATTGTTGCTTTGGGACGGATGGAAAATATTTACACAGGGGATACCTTATCCAGTAATGCTAAAGATAAGGTTTCTTTACCCAAAGTCGATCCTATGGCTCCAGTATATGCTTTGGCGATCGCTCCTGAAAACCGCCAAGATGAAGTGAAACTCAGTAGTGCTATTACCAAACTTATAGAAGAAGACCCCTCTTTGGGTTGGGAACAACATAAAGGGACTCATGAAGTTATCCTTTGGGGACAAGGGGAAATTCATCTACAGGTAGCATTAGCTCGGTTACGTCGTAAGTACAATCTCGCGATGAATACCCATCTACCCCGCGTACCCTATAAAGAAACAATTCGTCAGTCTTATACTTCTCACGGTCGCTATAAACATCAAAGTGGAGGACACGGAGCTTTTGGTGATGTGTATCTAGAAATTAAACCTTTATCCAGAGGTTCAGGATTTGAATTCCATCAAACTATTGTTGGTGGAGTCGTACCCAAGCAATATATTCCTGGTGTGGAAACAGGAGTTAGAGAATATCTGCAAAAAGGACCTTTAGGATTTCCCGTAGTAGATTTGGATGTTACTCTCAAGGATGGTTCTCATCACTCTGTTGACAGTTCTGAACAAGCCTTTAAACAAGCTGCTCGCATTGCCATGACAGAAGGAATGAAACAATGTAAGCCTGTATTACTGGAGCCAATGCTCTTAATTAGTGTGGCTGCACCTTCTGAATTTACTTCCAAAGTTTTGCAACTATTAAATGGTCGCCGAGGACAAATTCTCGGTTATGAAGCTTTAGATGGTTGGAAAGGTTGGGATAAAGTTGCTGGTTATTTACCTCAAGCAGAAATGCACAACTTTATTATTGAATTGCGCTCTCTAACTTTAGGGGTGGGTTTCTTTAACTGGAAATATGACCACTTACAAGAAGTACCAGACAAATTAACAGACCAGATTTTAGCTACTGCTGGAGCAGAAAGTAAGAGTTAGGTAAGTATGTAACAATAATTACGATTTCTCCAAAAATCTCAGTAGCAGGGTGGGTGTAATTCCCATCCTGTAACGTTTATAGCAGTTTAATATCAGATGTTTTTTAGGGGGAATGGTACAGAATCAAGGTAATTTACCTATTTTTATCCTAAACATCAGTTAAGCTTTATGGGTATATTTGTCGGGATCGTGACTGGTAAGTGTTCTACTATCTCTAATAGTTACATTTTGCTAGTTTTTCGAGCTCGACTTCAGTTGTGAGAAATTCAGCCATAAGCATGATGGAGTTTACCAAAGATTTTAAGATTCCCGATCCCGTTCCCCAAGAAGGGATCGAGCAAGCCATAAAATTAATGAAGACAGGGCGAATGTATCGCTACAATTTCCATGCAGAATTTGAAGAACCTATAGACCCCTCACAAATAGATGATGAATTAGCAACTGAGGTTGCCAAGTTAGAATATGAATTTAGTCGCTATGTAGAACACAAGTACGCGATCGCGGTAAACTCCTGTGGTAGTGCGCTTTTTATGAGTCTTAAAGCTGCGGGATTACAATATCAGGATAAAGTCTTTACCAATGGATTTACCTTTACCGCCGTTCCCAGTAGCATTGTCCATGCTGGGGGGATTCCGATTTATTTAGAATGCAATTCGCAGTATTTAATTGATCTTGAAGATTTTAAGCGTAAAATTCAAGAACATCCAGACGCTAAATATTTTATCGTATCCCATATGCGCGGTCATGTATCTGATATGGAGGCAATTAAACAAATTTGTGATGAAGAAGGGATTTATTTAATTGAAGACTGCGCTCATAGTTTAGGTGCTAAATGGAAAAATGGTAAGCACGTCGGACACACAGCAAAAATTGCTTGCTTCAGTAGTCAAAGTTATAAAATGTTGAACTCTGGGGAAGGAGGATTTATTGCTACTTCTGATGACAGGGTTGCAGCTTACTGTATATTAGCTGCTGGTTGTTACGAAAAACTCTACAAAAAACATCTATCTCGTCCTTTTAATGATGACGTATTTGAGAAACTCAAACCTCATGTTCCTAATTTTAGTTTGAGAATGAATAACCTAACTGCTGCGGTTATTAGACCTCAAATTGGGATATTAGAAGAGAAAATTCAGCGTTACAAATTACTCTATAACCAACTAAAAGATATTTTAAACACAGTGGAGGGAATTCACATTCCGCCATCTCTTGATCAGGTAGATCGCGCTCCAGATAGTATGCAATTCAATCTCCTGAATTTTACTAAATCACAAGTAGATCAATTTGTTAAAGATACAGCAGTAAAAGGCTTAAAAATACAAATCTTTGGCAGACTTGATAATGCTCGCTATTTTAAAAATTGGCAGTATTCTTTTACTGAAATGCCAGAACTCAAACAAACAGAAGAGATTATTTCTTGCGCTTGCGATTTAAGATTATCTCCTGCTTTTACTACAGGAGATATAGATACTATTGGTCGGATTATTAAGAGTGTCATTAACGATATTGTCAGTGAAGCAAACAAAACTCTTTCCTCTGTGTAAAAAGTTCTAAAAATTGACAATTCAGCTATGGGGAGTGAGCATTAATGTTCACTTCTTTTTTTTAAATCAGTTTCTGGTTCAAGATAATTGATACTAAATCCGCTTAGCAAAGTATACTTTTAGTTTAATTGGACTCCCTTGGAGCGATGTCAAGAAATTGCTCGTAAGTTAGATATTTATCGTGAAGATGGTTTAATTGATTTCGCTTACCGCAACGATCCCAATACACCAAAGCAACAAGTCATCTGCGCCCACACCAAAAAAAGCGGGACAAATTGTCCTTTGGTAATTACCTTAAAACCTGGTGCAGATGGTTATGAAACTCTGCGGGAGATGACAACTGCCCTTCACGGTGGTGATGGCATTTATCAAAATAGCGATGGTACAAAAGCTCAAATTTCTGCTAAATCACCAGTAATTAATTTAAGTAACTTTTTATCGAGAGAAGATCGTTAGCAGATTATTTCTTACTGTTGCAATTGCAATTTATTGATTTAGTTTCTCTACTGCCAGTTTACGGTTATTGATCGCGAGTTGATGATTAGGGTTAATTTCTAAGGCTTTGTCATAGGAGTCAATCGCTTCTTGGTATTTGCCTAATTTATACAAAGACCAACCACGGTTATACCAAGCTGCATCATAATCAGGGTTAATTTCTAAGGCTTTGTCATAGGAGGCGATCGCTTCTTCGTATCTGCCTAGTTTTTCTAATGAAACACCACGGTTATTCCAAGCTTGATCTTTATCAGGTTTAATTTCAATTGCCTTGTCATAGGAGGCGATCGCTTCTTGGTATCTGCCTAATTCATCTAATGCGAAGCCTTTTCCAAACCAAGCAACAGCATAATCAGGCTTTAAACTAGTAGCCTTATCATGAGCCTCAAAAGCTGCTTGATACTTTTTAGCAGTATTTAAATCTTTCCCTTTGTTGTAATAATCTTCTGCTGATAAGGTTACTATTACTTTGGGATTTTTTTGGGGAATATTGGCAATATAAAGATTAATCGGGATTCCCCATCTAAAAGCATTTATCCTAGCCCCTCTTGCTGCGATCTCTTCCAAGGCTTGTAGCTCAGAAGGCGTTTTTGGGAATTCAGCAAGCCTTGTAATTTCTACATCACTATAACCATGTACTGCAATTACTTCACCCAACTGATTAACCACAGGGCTACCACTCATTCCTTTAAAAGTCCTCGCATCATAGGCAATGCTATAACCATCAGGTAAGTTACTTAAGGCAGTAATACTACCAGAGACAAAATGATTGACTAATTGTAATTGTCTGTGACTCTTGAAAAAACCAGATATATGAATCTCCTGCGCTCTTTGAACTCTATCAGAATTTCCTAGTTTTACAGCTTGGTAAGGACAGTTGTTTTGTTGAGGCTCAAAAATAAGTAAAGCTAAATCTTGATTTTTGAATGGTATGGCATTTTTAACTTGCCATTTTTGACCATCACTAGTATCAATTTTTAGTTTGTCACTAACAGAAACCACATGACGAGTAGTTAGCACCGAGCAATCGCCCTTATCTCCTGGTACGAAAAACCCTGTACCATGTCCTGCCTTATCTAGATATGTAATCAATACCACACTATTTTCTAGTTCTTTGGCAATCTCTTGGGTTGTTTTTGGTGTAGAACAACCAACTAAAGATAGGACTGTAATCCCCAGAATAGAAAAATAAGACCAAGCCTTCATCACATTTATCTAGCGATACTTAAACTATTACAGATATTAGCGAAAATTTAACCCCAAAAGAAAAATTTTAATCTGTCAAAATCTATTGGACTAATTGGAGAACTGCCATCCCTTAACGAAGTGCATCAAGTTTTAGAGGTTGTGGTTCTCCCATCCAGGAAGCATAATCTGTGTGATCTTTTAAATCATTTCCTGTCAATGGATGAATCAAAATTATTAAACCGTTTCTATTGAGAGACAACCAGGATAATAAATCTACATATTGATCATGACTAAAAGCAAGCTGACAACTCCAACAAGGATGGGGTCCCACAGGTTTACTGTGCATTCTTCCCACCTTAACTGAGAATTGTTTTCCTGCTTCGTCACATAAGGTTTTAGCTTGCTCAAAAGTTGATTCATCAAAATAAACGTGAGCATGATAACCTTGAATCAAACTAATATCTTTAAATTCCATAGTTGCTAAGTAGCTCCACTTTATTAAATATCAAATAGTGAGGATCGGTTTTAGGTTTTAGGTTTTAGGGGTTAG
Organism: Xenococcaceae cyanobacterium MO_167.B52; assembly: GCA_030065315.1. GTDB lineage: Bacteria > Cyanobacteriota > Cyanobacteriia > Cyanobacteriales > Xenococcaceae > JASJCP01. The sequence goes on from JASJDB010000255.1 coordinate 6,837, forward strand.
GTTTTAGGTATAATCCATTTATAGTTAGACACTTGTTAATATTTTGTCTAGCTTACCAACACAAGCAAGTAAGGATCGGTCACAGCCAGAAAGTGCCATTAAAGATACTCCCCAAGGTGCTTGTTCACTGCTTAAATAGGGCAAGCTTATTTGCGGTGCTTTAGTTAAACCAGCAGGTGCGGTAAGACCAAGCAAAAAATTGCGAGATTTTAACTGTTGAGATGGTGGAGTATTTAATAATGGTGCAGCTCCTGGAGTAGTGGGAATAAGTAACACCTGATTGATGCTGCTTAATACCTCGCTATGCCAAAAATCAATAAATTTCTGGGCTTGTTTCTTGGCTTGCTGTTCATCGTCGAAAGTTAAATTTTTGCACCACATAAAACGCTCTCTTATTTCGGTGGCTAAATCGGGTTGTTGTTGTTCTATCCACTGACCATGAATCTGCCAAATTTCTCGACCTTGTAAGACCCGAAAAGCATTACTAGCAAGCGTTAAATAGTCTTTACTAATTTCAATTTCTTCTACTGAGTCAAATTGATTAGCTATAGCTGTTAACAAAGGTTCGCGAGCCGTTACCCAAGATTCAATTCCTTCAATATTGCCAACAACCAAATGAGATAAGTTGTTATTTCTACTTGGTGGTAAGAGAACTTCTGCAACTTGCATTAGGGTTGAAAAATCCCTAGTCATCCAGCCTACTGTATCAAAACTTGGTGCTAAAGGTACTAGATGCTGACAGCTAACTGCACCATGACTAGGACGCAAACCATAAAGTCCATTGTAACTGGCTGGTACACGGATGGAACCACCCGTATCTGTCCCTAAGCCAATATCAATAGTGCCATTAGCAACCGCTACCGCAGAACCACTACTAGAACCCCCAGGTATTCTTTCTGGGGCTTGAGGATTGATGGGGGTGCCATAATGCTTATTGATGCCTTCGAGACTGTAAGCTAATTCATCAGTCAAGGTTTTGCCAATAAGAGTTGCTCCTGCTTCTAACAAAGCTGTTACAGTTGGCGCGGTAACATTGGCAGGTTGGGGATGGCTAGACATCCAGTCAGGATTACCCGCAGTGGTCGGTATTCCAGCAATATGAAACAAGTCTTTGACTCCCAAACCTAAACCGCTTAAGCTACCTTGCCTAGCTGCTTGAGGTTCGCAAATATATATAAACTCAGGACTTTTAGCAGACATTTTGAGTTCTCCGCGCTTTAAAAAGACGCGGATTCCATAAGGTTGTTTCGAAGCGGTCTAAAGACACGCTTCTTCACTTCTTATACGATACGATCTACTCAAGTTATTGAATACACAATATCGATTTGGGCGACTCAAAACACCCCTAGTAACCTTGGCTAGAGAAAAATCTACTAGCTGTGTTATTGCCTTTTTGCGTAAGAGATTGGCAGCACCAATACAGTCAGAATTCGCCCAAATACCATCATCGGTAAGGTATCCACCACGACCAAGATTATTAAGCTTACCTTTGATTTTCTTACCTCTTTTTCCCGTAAATATCGGCTCCCTTTCAGCTTTTTCACCAAAGGTCGGAAGCTGATCATTTCTTAAAAAATTGGACTGGGAAGTGTAACTTTCTTCTTGGGTTATGAATCTAATTCCATACTGAGTTGCTAGTTGTTCGATTCTATTTTTGATAGCAGCATTAGGAATAGTGACAAACTCTTGATTGACTTTTTTGGACATTTTGGAGTTATTTTTAATGCCTTGATTCCATCCGTGAACAATGACACCAATATCGTTAGTCAAACACCAGTTAACGATAAATCTGGCAACTTTATTTCGTACATCTTTAAATTGCCTATTTCTTTTTTCTGACAGCGCAGCAAGTCCATCATCCCAGTATCCCTGGACTTTTCCTTTCTTAAGACAGGCAACTTTTTTATTGTAAAACTGGTTGATTGATTTGATTTTTTTGCCATCAATAATAAATGATTTACCAGTGGTAGATACGGCAGTCAAAAGATTGCCTACCCCTGGATCGAGCGCAAGCACATTAGATTGGTTGAGATTTGATTTGAACTCTTTATGCTTATAAACAAATTCAGCATAAAAACATCTATTACGAGGTAATATTCTTACTTCTTTAATGTCTTTAAAATCAAGATTTGAAGGCATGGGCAAGGTGAAAATATCTATACCAAACCACACTTTTACTTGCTGACCAAGAGTAAATTTGATTTGATTGTCTTTTAGCTTCAACCATCTAGCAGGGTAACTTAAAACTCTTAGACCATTGCGCCTCTTGTAAGATGGTAATTTTGGTCTATCTTTTAATTTTCCTTCACGATACAACTTAGCTAATTTTCGATAAGACTTGAATGATTCTCCTACCTTGTGACAAGCTTGTTGGGCTACAGCCGAGCGTAAAGCTTTAAAGTGCAAATTAAATTTCATTATTTCATCAAGCTCATAATTTGACACATATTTATGAGCTTTAAAATACATTTGACGGCAGTAATAAATAGCGCAATTAGACAATTTATTCCCTTCGGAACAGATAAATTCTAATACTGCTTTTGTACTGTCATCTGTATAAATTAGCTGCTGTTGACAACCATACATAATGATATTTTTGTATATTTAATATTATGATTATACATAACTTATAAACATCTGTATATAAAAGTCTTATGAAGAAAGAATCCGATGAGTATAGGCGTAATCCCCACTCAGTAACACTTATCAATTATCATTTCGTCTTTTGTCCTAAACGTAGAAAGAAAGTCTTGACAGGAGAAATAGCTCATCGCTTACAAGGTATTATCTTTGAGCTATGTACAGAAAATAATTGGAGATTGATAGCACTAGAGATAATGCCCGATCACGTTCACCTTTTTTTGAATACAGACCCTACTTTTGCTCCTTCCGTAATTATTAAAAGAATTAAGGGTAGAGCATCTCATCATTTAAGAAAAGAATTTCCTGAATTACTTAAGCTACCTACGCTATGGACTCCCAGTTATTTTGTGGCGACTACTGGGAATGCTTCAACTGAAACCGTTCGTAGATATATTGAGAATCAGAAAGGTAAATAGGATACATGGAGTTAAAACTCCTGTTTCGCTCCCTTGCAAGTCGTTAAAACGGACGCAGCTTATCTCGCTCAACTTATTTATTGTTTTGGTTTAGCTAATAACAGAAACGACATCAGTAAAATAATACTAATTAGAATAAAAGAGGTTAAAGCTCTATTCGCAAAATACAAAAGGAATTTTAAATGGCTCAACTTAGAGAAAAAATAGCGTGGACAATTCGGGACATACCATTTCTTCCCCAAAATGAATCGGTTAATTACGAGATTATCGACGGAGAATTATTTGTGACGAGATCCCCCCATCACTTGCACCAAAGAATTTGTGTAAAGTTAGCCAGATATCTCGATATTTGGTCAGAAAATAGTGGTTTAGGAGAAACGATAATCTCACCAGGAATAATATTTTCTGATTTTGATAGCGTAATTCCCGATGTGGTTTGGCTAAGTCAAGAAAAGTTAGCCAATATAGAAGATGAAGCAGGACATTTATTAGGCGCACCAGAGTTAGTAATTGAAGTATTATCTGCTGGGAAAAATAACGAAATTAGAGACAAAGAAGCCAAATTGAAACTATATTCTCTATACGGCGTTAGGGAATATTGGATTTGCGACAGATTTAACAAACAAGTT
>JASJDB010000256.1 GCA_030065315.1 Xenococcaceae cyanobacterium MO_167.B52
GAACCAGGAGTTCCTACTACATTAGTGTTGTAGAGTAGTTTATCGAAGAATTCCCAACTAGATAAGCCATCAGGAGTTTTAACCCAGACATAGGGGGCATTTACTCCACCATATACCTGCAATCCTGCTTTAGTTAATTCTTGACAAATAATTTTGGCATTTTCCAGATAAAAACTGACTAAAGCCTTAGTTTGGGCTTGTCCAGCCTCAGAATAAACTGCTTCTGCACCCCTTTGGATGATGTAGGATACACCATTAAATTTGGTGGACTGACGACGATTCCACAATTTCCATAATTCTACATCTGAGCCATCCGCAGCTTTAGCGGTGAGAGTTTTTGGTACAACTGTTAACGCACAACGAGTTCCTGTAAACCCAGCATTTTTAGAAAAGGAGCGAAATTCGATCGCGCAATCCCTAGCTCCTTCTATTTCATAGATAGAATGGGGTAGGGTGGAGTCTGTAATAAAAGCTTCATAAGCTGCATCGAACAAAATAATTGAGTTATTGGCTTTAGCATAATCAACCCAGGCTTTTAAGTGTTCTTTGGTAGCAGTAGCCCCTGTGGGGTTGTTAGGGAAACAAAGATAGATTAAATCAACTTTTTGATCGGGAATTTGAGCTGTAAAATTATTCTCGGCATTGATGGGGAGATAAACTAACCCTTCATATTCTCCATTATCTTTAGCTTCTCCTGTATGTCCTGCCATGACATTAGTATCCACATAAACTGGATATACAGGATCGGTTACAGCAATTGTATTATCTTTACCAAAAATATCTAAAATATTCCCACAGTCGCACTTAGAACCATCCGAAATAAAGATTTCCGAAGCATCAATATCACAGCCTCTAGCCTGGAAATCTTGAGTAGCAATTTTCTCTCTCAACCATAGATACCCTTGTTCGGGACCATAGCCTTTAAAAGTAGCTCGTTTTCCCATGTCTTCAACAGCTTCAATCATCGCAGTGCGACAAGCTTCAGGTAAGGGTTCGGTAACATCTCCAATCCCTAGCTTGATAATAGGTGCATCGGGATTAGCTTCCACAAAAGCATTAACCCTTCTAGCAATTTCAGGAAAAAGATATCCTGCTTTGAGTTTTAGGTAATTGTTGTTGATCGTAGTCATAAATATCTTGCTGGAAACATCATCTATAAAGCTTACTGCCTAATCAGTTATCAGTTAACAGTTATCAGTTAACAATATGCCCTAAAGGATATATCCTTTAGGACGAAGCACCAAAATGAACATTCAAAGATATAATACTTAGGCTTGATTCTTCTCAACTAGGCATTATGGGTAATACATTTGGACATCTATTTCGAGTTACAACTTTCGGTGAATCTCACGGCGGAGGAGTAGGAGTAATAATCGATGGTTGTCCCCCACAACTAGCAATCAGTGAATCAGAGATTCAAATTGACTTAGATCGTAGAAGACCAGGGCAGAGCAAAATTACCACTCCTCGTAAAGAAACTGATACTTGCGAAATTATTTCAGGGGTGTTTGAAGGTAAAACATTGGGAACACCTATTGCGATTTTAGTCAGAAATAAAGATGCGCGATCGCAAGATTATAATGAAATGGCGGTAAAATATCGCCCTTCCCATGCTGATGCTACCTATGATGCTAAATATGGGATCCGTAACTGGAAGGGTGGAGGACGTTCTTCAGCGCGGGAAACTATTGGCAGAGTAGCAGCAGGCGCGATCGCCAAAAAAATTCTCAAGCAAGTCGCAGGAGTAGAAATTATTGGTTATGTCAAGCGCATCAAAGACTTAGAAGCTGTAGTTGACAATAATACCGTTACTTTAGAGCAGGTAGAAAGTAATATTGTTCGTTGTCCCGATAGTGAATGCGCTACCAAAATGATCGACTTAATCGATGCTATTCGTAAAGAAAAGGATTCTCTTGGGGGAGTCGTAGAATGTGTGGCGAGAAATGTTCCCAGAGGTTTAGGCGACCCTGTCTTTGACAAATTAGAAGCAGAATTGGCTAAAGGTGTAATGTCTCTTCCTGCAACTAAAGGTTTTGAAATTGGTTCGGGTTTTGCTGGTACAACCATGACAGGAAGTGAACACAATGATGAATTTTATATAGATGAAACAGGAGAAACTCGCACTAGAACTAATCGTTCTGGGGGGGTACAAGGGGGTATTTCCAATGGAGAAAATATTGTAATTCGAGTCGCATTTAAACCCACAGCCACAGTAGGCAAAGAACAGCGCACTGTTACCAAGGAAGGGGAAGAAACAGTATTAGCAGCGAAAGGAAGACATGACCCTTGTGTATTACCTAGAGCCGTTCCCATGGTAGAAGCAATGGTAGCTTTAGTATTATGCGATCGTCTTCTTTATAATAGTGGTCAGTGCAAGGTACTCCCTATCTAAGTTAATTTTGAATTAATAATTTTGAATTGTTTTGACAGGAAATAACATCGAAATTGCCCAAGAAATCATTCCTCCAGGACATTCCCAAAGGATCGATATTCCAGTAAGTCGTCTTCCTACCCAAACCCTCTTATCTCTACCGGTAAAGGTAGTAAATGGGGTTGAACCAGGGGCAAAATTATGGCTCAGTGCAGCTATTCATGGGGACGAACTCAACGGAGTAGAAATTATCCGTCAAGTATTAGAAAAAATCCAGCCAGAAAAACTCAAGGGTACTGTGATTGCTGTTCCCATTGTTAATGTTTTTGGTTTTATCGAGCAGTCTCGCTATCTTCCCGACCGCAGAGACTTAAATCGTAGTTTTCCTGGTTCAGAAACAGGTTCCTTAGCCTCTCGCCTGGCAAACTTGTTTATGCGAGAAATTGTTAACCAGAGTACTCACGGAATAGATTTACATACTGCTGCAATTCATCGTACTAATTTACCTCAAATTCGTGCCAATCTAGATCATCCAGAAACTTATAATTTTGCCAAAGCCTTCAATCCACCAGTAATGCTCCAATCTAACATTAGAGACGGTTCTTTGCGTCAAGCAGCAACTAAAAAAGGCATACCTGTATTACTTTATGAATCAGGAGAAGCATTACGTTTTGATGCTATAGCTATTAATACAGGTGTACAAGGTATTTTAAGAGTTATGGAATACTTGGATATGTATCAGTTTCCCCTAGAAATGCAGCAGATTGATTCACTCAAAATTCAAAAAAGTAAGTGGATTAGGGCTTCTAGGGGAGGAATTTTACATTTAGAAATTCATCTCGGTCAAAAAATTGCTAAAAAACAACAACTAGGATTTATTACCGATGCTTTTGGCGAAAATAAAGTTTTGCTTCGTTCTAATGTCAATGGTATCGCGATCGGTTATAGTTTAAATCCTTTGGTCAATCAAGGAGATGGTATTGTTCACTTGGGTATTATTGATTAATGTGATTTAAGTGAAATAAGTTTGTCAACTAAAGATTTATTTGATATGATAGAGAGCCACTGATACTCATAACTAAGGGCGTATAGCTCAATCGGATAGAGCAACGGTCTTCTAAACCGTAGGTTAGAGGTTCGATTCCTCTTACGCCCGTACCCTTCTAATCACATACATAGCAAGGCTTTCAACTGTCTCACGCCTATCAATATCTTGTCTTATATTGCAACCAAATTAGTAACAAATAACCTCGGAAAACAATAAAAAACGTAAGATATTAGATCAGAATTAGATCAATAATTTTGGACAAGATAGATAATTTACTAGCAACAGCAAATAGCAGACTCAAAAGTTCTAATACTGGGATAACCATATTTAGGCGAGGGCAAAAGCTATCTTTAAGGGGAATGCTACCACCCAAGCCAGGAAAGAGCAAACCGTCTCAGCAAACTATATCATTGGGGATTTATTGTAATGCTGCGGGAATCAAAAGCGCAGAAAAACAAGCCCAAAAATTAGCTAGTCAATTGGCACTAAAAGAATTTAACTGGGATGATTGGTTATCTGGGTTGAAAAGCCAATCCTTAGAATCCATAGAGTACTGGGTGGATAAGCTGGAAGAAGATTATTTTAATCGCAAAGACCGAAACGATCGCACTTCTCACACTTGGGAAACTGATTATTTAGCCATGTTTAAGCGGTTGCCTCAATCAGAAAAGTTAAGCGATCTCGTTTTGCTAGATTTAATTTTTGATACGAAACCTAACAGCAGACAACGCAAAAGAGCTTGTATCGCAGCTTCAGCCTTGGCTAAATTTGCAGGTATTGACTTAGATGTTTCAGCTTATAGAGGTTCTTATGATCCTAGTCCTCGAAATATTCCTAGTGACCAAGAAATAGCGATCGCTTATGAAACTATTAATAACAAGTCATGGCAATATGTTTATGCTTTAATGGCTACTTACGGCTTGAGCAACCATGAAGTATTTTATGCTGATTTGAATTCAATTAAAAAAGCTCCTGGACACTTAAAAGTAAGTTATCGGAAGGGAAAAACTGAAACTCGAATTATTTGGGCATTGTATCCTGAATGGTGGGAGCAATGGCGATTATACGATATGCAAACTTTGCCAGATGTAAGCGGTAAAAATAATCAAGCCCTTGGCAGTAGAGTTACTAGAGCTTTTAGCAGATACAAGTTAACTCAACCCTATAACTTACGTCATGCTTGGGCAATTAGAGCCATTGATTTTATACCTATTGAACTAGCAGCTAGAATGATGGGTCACAGCTTAGATGTTCATTACAAAACCTATCAAAGATGGATTACAGAAGCTCATCAAGAAAAAATGTACAAATTGATGATTGATCGAACCGATAGACCTAAACCACCAAAGAGTTAAGAGCTTCTTTTTTCTGGGGGTGTATTAAGCCTGTTAATACAAGCTTGAATATTAAAATAATAATCAGGTCTGGTACTATCACTAGACCTTCGATCTTGCACTTCCTTACCTACTCTTAAAACTCCCGAATCAATAGCATACCTTAAAGCTCTGGCGTTTTTGTACCCTAGTTTTAAATAAGCTTGGTTAATTGGTAAATATTCAATATCAGGATTTGAGTTAAACCCAAATAGCTTTTTAAGTTCATCCCGAAATATGGCTCTTACTTGTTGCTCTGTTATTCCCTGATTCATCTTTTACCTTTTCTAACTTCCTCAACAGTAGGATTCTTCAAGCTCGGTTTTCCCGACCGAATCTCGCGCTCAAATTTTAGGTTTGCTAAAGTTCCTTCTATTTCCCAATCTTCAACCTGCGCTTTCATGTTTATTATTTTTCGGGAAAAAGTTAAATAGATTCTGGCTTCTAATTGTTTAGGTGGACGACAATGATAAAGTTCTGATTTTTCCTCCAGTTGGTAGCCCAAGCTGTTCATAGCTTGGATCAGATTATTGACATCTGTATTTACTTTATCTTTGTCAGCCCAAATTCTGATCTTAATTAAGTTACTCGGCGGGTCTGGTTCTTCCCCTTTAACCCACCATTGTTGTTTACTATCCCAAAACCAGTTATTAGCTTCGAGTTTGCTATAAAGATCATCATCTATAGGTAATCCTATTTCTAGTGCTAGTTTTTCGGCTGCAATAAATTTTTGGGTGCGTTTCATTCTTGCTCTAGAAATTCATCTGGACCAACAAGGGAATATTCGCTATCTGGATCGAGATAATTAAGCGCGTCAATCATAGCCTTACCTGTTAAAACGTCAAAGACGCTGTAACCACCCTGCTGTAAAAACCGATCAATTTCTCTTTGTTTGTAAGCTTGTTCTAATTCTGGTGATTTATAGCGCGGATCGACATCTTCGTAATTTTCTGGCATTGGTTCAGGTATTCTGTCCCCATGAATCCAATCGCAATACTGTTGCTCGATAAATTCACGATAAGCAAACTCATCTGGGGTGGGGTGTGCTTCTAAAAAATCGGCTAGTTCTAAGGTGCGACGGTAACATTCAGCCTCACCAGTCATTGCTTCAACCCAATCAGAATCAAAAGTTATTCCGTCTTTTTCTGCTTCTTGTAATACCTCTTCGGTTGAAACTTCTAGTCTTCCTGCTATACAAGCAGCTAAAATTACTTCTTGTTCTTGAGTAACCCGATCCTTATCCACACAAAATAAAGATATAGTTTTACCGTCTCTTTTACCTGTACACATTCCCCAAGGGTCACGAACGGGAATCCAGCCACCATCGAACAAATGCAAAACAGTTTCAAAAGGATTACCAGGTTTTAATCTTACTAAAGTATCGTGTCTAGTCATGATTTAATAATTTGCTCCGCTTTTGGGCTAATTGGTTCTGCTTGAAGTTCTTTTAAGGGTTTCAAGTGCTACGGCTTGAGGTTCTTGGATAGTGATCCATTGAGTAAACTGTTCCTGGTTCATAAAATTTGTACCTTCCTTCTAATAAGCGTTTTTTGACCAGCTCCATTAACTCTACTTCTGAATTACAAATAGTTAGCATCTCTGCATATTCAGAACTTGGAATAATGGTATTTAACGGGACTTCCTCTACTACTGTTAAATCCTTCTGTTTAAGAATGTATTTTTCGCCTCGGCAAAACTTGACTAGATAAGCGTTGCCAATATCAGTTTTTCTGACAATTACCCCTGTACGATGGTTCATAATTTTTACTTCCTCTTCGACACCATCAAAAGAAGTTAATTGAACTTTGACCACATCATTAGGTTTAAGAGTTTCTAATATCTGTAAAACTGGTTCTGGTTTTTTCTGCTCAACTTTATTGGAGATAATATCGGTTTGAGTAGCTGTATTCTTATCCCCATTTAAAACATCAGAGGGATTACTACCTTTATGTTTGCCAATATTGAAAGTATCCATTTTATTGATATTGCCGTGTTTATCTTTGTAATATTTAGGATTATCACTGGGGATTTCCCCAGTGAGTGAGGTGCGAATTTTCCCCACTGTTTTATGATCAACTTTACATCTTCTGGCAATTTCGCGATCGCTCCATTTCGCCCATTCTTCATCTTGTAACAAAGTCATCACAGCTTTACGCTTATCGGCGTTGGTGCGACGCAGTCCATGATCGGCATTAACAGAAACAGATTCTAAAATAGCTTCTCTCTTAGTTCCTGGCTTAACCAGTATTTCTATTTCTTTTTCCCCAATACTCCAGGCAGCTTCAGTAGTATGAAAACCATCATATAACCAGTAATCTTGGCCATCGAAAATTACTTTAACTGGCGGGAATTTATCGCCGTTCCTCATTGCTTCTGCATACTCAGTTACAGTTTCTTGATTGAGCTTAAGTCGCTGTTGTGTTCCTCCATCTTTGCGAATTAGAGCAAGGTCGAGAGTTTGAGTTTGGGCTGCGCGATCAGCAAATTCGAGTAAGGCTTTTATTTGTTTAGATTTATGTTCGATTACTGATTCAGGATTTAGCAGCTTAATTCTTTTAGCCAGATAGACTTTCTCTAAATCCTGATCTGGCAAGAGACTATTTAACTCTGCTTCTAAAACTGAAATATCATCACATTCAAAATGGTCAATACGTCTAACTAATCTTGGGTAATCTTCCCCTGACCAAACATAATCAAGTAACTCAGAATTGACTTTTTGTAAATTAACAGGAGTTTCAGGAATGGGTACTTTATAACCCCACCATTTAACTTGAACCTGAATGATTCGACCCACAATTTGAACTTGTTCAACTATCCCTGGAATAGTACTATTACCTTTTTTCTTGACCCAATCTCCAGTTTTTAACTCTTGCGCTACATCAACTTGAACTAAATTTGATTCCCAATGTTTAATTGATTCTTGTAAATTAGTGATGGTTTTTCGAGCTTTTGCGCTGTATTTTTTCTCTTCTTTAATCTGTTGAATAGTAGCGATCGCAGATTCAATATCAGACTCTAACGAACGCTTATGATCTACTAATGTCAAAGGTTTTGTGCATATTGTTGTATTCATAGTGTTATAATCCTTTTGTCTTATTTTCTACGTGTATTTACGTAGGTTGCTTGGTCTGAGGATGTTACTTCAGACTTCTTTTTTTTAAATAGGAAGCGTCCCCAAAGTTTCTAAGAGATATTCTCTAAGCTTTCTAAACTGCTCAATAGCACTAACTGGTATGGAATCCTCTACATATCTATACCAGCCACGTTCTAAACAGCTTCGCAACCAACCAGCAGGGTTACGGATTTTAGAAGTGAGACTACGTTTTTTAAATAATTTTATGGCTGCTTTAACTGCATCGACCCCGTATTTAGCAATCTTGGGTAAGTCTTCGACTTGATAGTTAATGCCGACTTCCTTACATAATTTGTTGGTCTGGATCAGTAGTTGTTGATTTAATCCAGTATCTTCGCTTGTCTGCTCTAAAGGCTGCTGCTGTTCCAACCCCGTCCCTGGTGATGCGTCGCCTGTGTCTGGCTCTGGATCGTACATTGGCTCTTTTTCCTTTGGTTCGGGCTTTTTTATTTTTTCATCGATTTTTTGATTTTTTTTCACATCAGAAAAAGGAATTAATATAAGCTCAAAAACATAGGCACTGTGTTGACGTTTAACTTTTATTGTTGGCAACTCCATAATTTGATCGCGAACATATTTTAAAGTGGCTGGAGAATATAAACCCTTTTGCCGACATCTGGCTAATTCTTGGTTTAGGTCGTGTAAGTTGACAATGAATTTTTGATAGTAAGCTTTGGCTTTAACGTATATCGTTCTAAGAAATTTGCCTGTAGCTGGCTTTAATCCGTTGCGATCGCTGTAATCGTCTATTTGTCTAGTTGGTACTTTCATTTTCAAATTCCTGTTGTATTTCCTGCTTTTGCCGACAAAGTTTTTCGATGTTTTGCCAAGCGAATTCGATATCTCGATAAAAATGTTCTAGGGGCATATCCTCGCCAGTTACCGCGTTTTCCTCTTCCCAAGACTGAATCTCATATTTTGCAGTTTCTATATCTTCGTGACAGCCTGCAATTTGGCGGTCTATTTCTTTGAGCCTGTCATTTTTAGCTTTTTGTCTGGCCAAAAATCTAGCTGATTTTTCCATTAGATTTCCTATTTTTAATTTCCACTACCAAAGCATCAGCCAAGTCACAGGCAAGCTTGACGATCATCTGTCGGCTTGAATCTTGATGAACCATTCTTGACATTGTTTCGTTTTGTATCAAACTCGCCATTATTTGAGTACTGATATATTCATAATCTGTCACTGGTTCAAACTTACCTGGAATATCGGCGCGCATTACGGGCAAGCCTATATCTTCTACATTGCTCATGATTAAGTTATTTTGCTGTTTGCATAAAAATTAAAGCTTTGCAAAAAGTTATATTCAGGCAAGTTCGGCAAACTCAGATAAATCGACAGGATTATCAACAAAATACGCTCTCAAAGCTTTGTTTATTAACTCTTGTTGCGATAACTCCTCAGAAAAAGCTGCTATTTTAATCTTTAAATTTAGTTCTCGATCAGTCCTAAAAAATACACCAACTAAGTGTTTTTTAGAGATTTTAGATTGATTCATTTTTTTTGATAGGCGCAAATATCATGATGGCTTACTCAACTATCAACTTAGCATGATATGAATAGATTGATACAAATTTTTTTTGATTTATTAATGGAGCATGGTTCTCAAGAAAGACTAGCTAAATTTATTAGGCAACTTAGAGGGAATCAAAGTCAAAGAGCTTTTGCCAAAACCTTAGGTGTTTCTTATGCAGCAGTTAGAGCCTGGGAAGAAGGTGAAGCCATGCCCGCGATCAAAAGCCTTCAACTTATCGCTACTTATTCAAGGCAATCGGTGGAAGATTTACTTGATTATTTACGATATGGTGAAACAAAAAACAGTATTACTGGAAAATCAAAAGTTGCAGAAGATTTACTTGCTGAATTAAACTATCTCCCTGAACACGAAACTACTCGATTAATTGAAATTTTAGTCGAAAAATATTTGTCAAAAGAAGAATCTGCGCGTTTAGCGAAAATGTTGATTAATAAACTTGCAAGTCTAGAAGAAAATTCTTCTGTAGAAGCAAAAAAAATCTTGTCAACAAATAAAAAAAACAACAAATAATTTTTCAACTAACTATTTTTGAATTAACAATCGGTCTGACCCATTGACTAAAAAATCTATTAATAAAATCAATATGGAAGAGCCAAAAAACTCTGTTGATAAAAATTCCTGAGTTAGGAACAAAAGTAGGAGAATAAAAATTAATTAATGACTCCAGAGCAAGCAATAAAGGCAGCAATACTTTGTCAATACATCACCAGAGGATTGCTGCCTATTATAATATTTAGATATTACCGAATAGCAAAGCTAATTTATATTGAGGCTGGTTTTGATCGGGAAATAAAAATAGCTATAGACGAAAACGGAGACTTTGAATATGTCTGATAATTTTGAAGAAATGACAACAGAAGAACTAAGAGCATATATGGACGAGCATCAAGGAGAAGAAGCCGAAGAATTAGCATTTTTAGAATATAAATCTCGTCTTAACTGGAAAAAGGTCAAAGCTGGCGTATCACCACAAGAAGAAGAGCAAATTATTCAAAATTTGATACAAGAGAGGATAAAATCCTGAGCGAACAGGAACAGAAGAGCAATT
>JASJDB010000257.1 GCA_030065315.1 Xenococcaceae cyanobacterium MO_167.B52
AGAAACAAATTCTAATCCAAAAAAAACTACAAAGTAATAATCATCCTGATATTTTGTGGGTTGAGCCTACTTATAAAGATAAAGGACAACTGATTAGGGCTTCTAAAGCCCAACAAGAAGGGATCAAGCGTAAAACACCACCTCAAATACGGATTGAACAAGTTAGACAAATTTCTCAGTTTATCACTCGTCCTCCTCTAGAATCAGAGCGTTTAATAGTGGTAATAGAATCGGCTGAAACTATGTCAGAAGCCTGTGCTAACGCTTTACTCAAAACCTTAGAAGAACCAGGTAAAGCGGTTCTGATTTTAATTGCTCCCAATACAGATTCTCTACTATCAACAATTATTTCTCGCTGTCAATGTATTGGCTTTCGTCGTCTTTCTCAATCCGATTTACAACTGGTATTAGAGAATCAGGGTTATTCTGAGATTTTAGCGGCCCCCCACTGTATTGCGATCGCTCAAGGTAGCCCAGGACAAGCGATTTCAGCATGGCAAAAACTCCAAGAAATCCCTACCGAGTTACTCCAACAAATAGAAAATCTCCCCCAAAATGCGATCGCTATTTTCCAACTAGCCAAAGCTATAGACAAAGAATTGGATACAGTGACTCAAATTTGGTTAGTTAGCTATCTACAGCACCACTATTGGCAAAAATATCAAAATATCTCAATGATGAAGGAGTGGGAGAAAACTCGTCAATATCTTGTCAGCTATGTTCAACCGCGTTTAGTTTGGGAGTGTACTTTTAATCAACTTCTATCTAGTATCGGAATGACTCGATCTTCTGGTTCTAGAGTCCGATAATACATACTTCCAATTCCCAAAAAAATTACTAGCACTAAAAGCCCTGAAAAGAATGCTGCTTTCTCAAACATGACCTTTCCTTCCCCATAAATATTACACCAAAAATATTAGCTCTATTTTAAACAACAAATCTGATTTACGAGACTAAAACTGAGAGATGCTTGCTTAAAGCTCGAAATTGAAGGGGTGAGTACTCATAGCTTTAGGGCATACTGCTTTAACCCGTATGAGTGATGCTGGTGTTCCATTGAGACATATTCAAGCTATCTCAGGACATCTAACTGTGGCAGCTGTGGAAAGATATCTGGGAGTGACGGAACAACAGAAAGAGAATGGGATTGTTCTCAAGTAAACGAATCACTGACTCTGGGCACATTGGTAGTAAGTGATGCGATCGCGGAAAATCCGAAGTTGATGACTGATACCAGTTAACTTCAGGGCGAGATGTTCGCATTCTTGATAGAAAGAAAGAGGTAAAAGTTTGAGTAAGTAGGCAGCAAACAGAGTTAGTAAAGTACGATTGGGTTCGCTGAACACAATTTGCCAATGAGTAGCTAAAGCTTGATGAGTTAACTTGACCGCCAGATCTGCATTTTTGAGGCGTACGGCACGACGAGCTAGATAGCGCAGTTGATAGGCTCTGGCGGAGTTTTCCCACTCGGCAAGTAATTCAGGTGAGTGATCGCGGTGTTTGTCGATCATTTGTTCCCAAGAATCAAATTGTTTGAAGAGATTAGCAGAAAGTCCTTTGCCGTTGACACGGTATAAAGTTAAAGCTTCAGGAATACCTTCAATTTGCCAAGAAGTTTCAGCAGCTATTCTCAACCAACATTCAATATCTTCTGATTGACGGAAATTTTCATCAAAGTAAAAATTTTCTACTTCTCCGTGGAGATTATCTTGAAAACATATTGCTTCAAATACCTCTCGACGAATTACTGGTGCAGAACCATTACCAATGGGATTACGGCAGAGAAGATGGGAAGGAGTAATATCTTGGAGTTTGGGCATTTGGTAAATACCTAAAGATTGACTCTCACTATCTATAAATTGAGAACGACTAAAACTAACCCCAACTTGAGGAGAAGATGCTAAATGTTGTACGTGTCGGGCTAATTTTTCGGGCAACCAGAGATCGTCTGAATCGAGAAAAGCTAAATAATCTCCTTGTGCGTGACGAATTCCTGTGTTTCTTGCCCCTGCTAAACCGCGATTTTTTTGACTGATAATTTTAATCCGCTTATCTCTAAACTGTTGGCAAATTTCCAGACTGCGATCAGGAGATTCATCGTTAACAATCAATAATTCAAAATGCGGATAGGTTTGATTCAGAACAGATTTAATTGTTTGGGCAATATAGTTTTCGACGTTGTAAACCGGAACAATTACAGAAACGAGCTTCATTGGGATACCTTAACTTGCGATTAATCTCAGTATGACTATCTCCTGTTGGCGATCACGTCTGCGTTAAGCTGCGTTTGGTATAACTTATTGTATAACTTTGGAAATCACCAGGGTAAAAATATCTTTAAAGCTATTAGCTGACTGGTCAAGTCGCGATTGAGAGATTAAAAAAGAGATAAACCAGCTAGAATTAATCGGAAACTTGATGTCAGAACAAGAACGGCAAAAGATTCGTCATTTACTGGTGGTAGAAGACGAACAAGGAAAACGAACTTTTTCCCTAGAAGCAGAAACCTATTCTCTTGGTCGAGATTCCAGTAATTCGATCGTGCTTCACGGAGCGTCAATTTCGCGTCAGCACGCAACGATTTTACGTATTACTGTTCCCGAAAACGATCGCTCTTTTTTTCGCATTGTCGATGGCAGTCTCAATGGCCAAAGAAGTACCAACGGCATCTCAATTGGTCGTCAAAAACGTCTCTCTCACGATCTCAAGCACGGAGATCTTATCAAGTTTGGCAATAAAATCCGAGCCAAATATTATGCTGTGTCTAATTTATTAGATTCTGAGTTTGCTCAATTTTGCCAAGTAGGTGATGTTTCTAGCTTTTTGTCCGATGCTGCTAGTCCTTTTAAAACTTTAATTGCGCCCGAAGATGATTCTATCGATGCCAACGATATTGCTTTAGCACGTTTAGCTTCCTTTCCCGAATTAATTCCTAATCCGATTATTGAAATAGATTTACAAGGGAAAATTACCTATCTTAATCCCGCAGCAATTCGTCAATTTTCCCAATTAAAAGCCATGGGGCTCGAACATCCAATTTTGTCAGAATTTCCCGATCTAGTTCACCAGCAACCAGAAAATTCCTTTGTGCGAGAAATTAGTTTAGACAATGCCGTATTTGAACAATCAGTACATTATCTTCCCCAAAGCGATTTAATTAGAATCTTTCTGACGGAAATTACTGAACGCAAAAGAGCAGAACAAGAAAGAGAACAACGCGATCGCTTATTACAAGAGGCGATCGCTGCCCAAGATATCAGCTTTGAACAACGTCTTCAGCATTTACTAAAAATTGGATCTGAATCTTTTAACTTAGAAGTTGGTTTTGTCGGCAAAATTGAGCAGAATCTCCTTAACCAACAAGCTATTTATCTCAATAGCAAGCTACACTCAACTTTAAATCTTGCTAATTTTCTCCAAGACATTGATTGGGAACTATGGCAGAAAACCTTGGCAACAAAAGAACCGATTTATCTCAATCAGAGTGCAGAGCATTCTCCTTTAAAATCTGTGACAACCTATTTTGGTACAAGTATTTCAGTAGCGGGAGAAGTTTACGGTATTCTCGGTTTTCTTAGTAGCGAATTACGTCAATCTTCCTTTGGTCAAGCAGAGCAAAAACTCTTAAAGCTAATGACGCAATGGTTAGGGACTGAAATCGAACGTCAACAGATTCAAATTCGTCTCGAACAACAATATTTAAAAACACTTGTAATTCAAAATATTACTAAAGAAATTCGTCAAAGCTTAGATATCAAACAAATTGTTCAAACTACAGTAAATCAAGTTGGTACAGCTTTTGGTGTCAATCGCTGTGTTATTCATCGTTATTTAGAAAGCTCGACCCCTACAATTCCTTGTGTTGCTGAATATTTAAGTCATCATACCCTTTCAATGCTCAATTTAGAAGTTCCGATTGTCGATAATCTTCATGCTCAAAAAGTATTGAGTCAAGAGCGAGCCGTTGTCAGCAATGATGTCTCTCAAGATCCTTTGCTTCAGACTATTTCGCCTGTTTGTCAGCAATTACAAATAAAATCGATGGTTGCAGTACGCACCTCTTACAAAGGACAGATCAACGGAGTAATTGCTCTGCATCAATGCGATCGCCAGCGCAATTGGAAAAAAGATGAAATTGAATTACTAGAAGCTGTGGCTGTTCAAGTAGGCATTGCTTTAGGTCAAGCACAATTATTAGCGAGAGAAACCTTACAAAAAAGTCTTTTAGCCGAACAAAATCAACAATTAAATGCTGCCAAAAAAGCTGCTGAAGCAGCAAATCAGTCAAAAAGTCAATTTTTGGCTACGATGAGTCATGAAATTCGTACTCCCATGAACGCGGTGATTGGGATGACAGGACTATTGCTTGATACTGACTTAAATCATCAGCAAAGAGAGTTCACAGAAACCATTCGCAAGAGTGGCGAGTTTTTACTGTCTTTAATCAATGATATTCTCGATTTTTCTAAAATTGAAGCTGGAAAACTAACTTTAGAAACCTATCCTTTTGAAATTAAAACTTGCATTCAGGAAGCTGTAGACTTAGTTTTACCTCAAGCTAATGCCAAAAGAATCAAATTAGTCGCTCGACTAGAGTCATCAGTCCCCCAAATTATTGTTGGTGATATTGCGCGACTGCGACAAATTTTAGTTAATCTGATCGCCAATGCCATCAAGTTTACCGATTCAGGGCAGGTTGGGTTGTCTGTGTCAGTAATAGAAAATTTAGTCGAGTCAACCAAACCAATTTCTAGACTACAATTTGTAATCGAAGATACAGGCATTGGTATTCCTGCGGAAAAACAAAAATATTTATTTCAGTCCTTCAGTCAGGTAGATTCCTCGATTAAACGCAAGTATAGCGGAACTGGTTTAGGGTTAGCGATTAGCAAGCAATTAGTAGAGTTAATGGGAGGAACTATCTGGGTAGAGAGCCATGGATGCGTTACTGGCAATCCTGCTTCTACCTGGGAAGATTCAGCAACTAATCGAGAAAAGACCATTGGCTCTAGATTTTATTTCACAATTTTAGTAGAGTCTGCTCTCTACTGTTTTCTTCCTGAAACTTCTAAGCGCTCCCAACCACCAATTAACACTGTAGAGAAAAAACCCTTACGAATTTTACTGGCTGATGACAGTAGCATTAATCAAAGGGTGACTTCCTTAATGCTGGAAAAATTAGGTTATCGAGCAGACGTGGTTAGTAATGGTTTGGAAGCAGTTGATGCGGTGGAAAAAATAGCTTACGATGTGGTGCTGATGGACGTAGAAATGCCAGAAATGGACGGCTTAACGGCTACAAGTCGCATTTTAGCCGAAAAATTACCAGAACCATCCCCTTACATCATTGCTTTAACTGCCTATGCCCTGTCAGAATCCCGCGATCAATGTTTTCAGGCAGGAATGAAAGATTTTTTAGTTAAACCAATTCGCTTAGAAGATTTAGAATTGGCATTACAACGAGCAACTCAAATTATTAACAAGATACCATTGTCAGAACCAAAGACTCTCGTTACGCAATCAGGTAAAGATCCCGAACCAACCAAAACTGAACCAACAATTTTAGACTATCAAGTTTTGAATAGTTTACGTAGTTTAGCAGGAGCCAAGGCAAAAACTTTCTTAGCAAAAATCATCAGTCAGTATTTAGAAGATAGTCCGCAAAAACTACAAGAGATCCAACAAGCTATAAATAATAACGATGCTCAAGCTTTCCGTCAAGCTGCTCACAGTCTACGCTCTAGCAGTGCTAACCTAGGGGCTATAACTATTGCCGAGCTCTGCAAACAACTTGAAAATCTGGCTCGTTCTGGGACAACTCAAGGAGCTTCGGCGACAATGGAGCAGTTAGCACAAGAATATCCTCAAGTTAAGCTTGCTCTTGAGCAGGAGTTAATTCAATAGCTCTTAGCTCTTAGCAGTTAGCTATTAGCTGGATTAGCAACCAAAACTAACCACTAACCACTAATGACTAAAACTAACAAAACCCCTCTAATTCTTATAGCGGATGATGATCGCACGATGAGGTCATTACTCAATCTAGCTATGGAAGAAGAGGGCTATCAAATTACAGAAGCAAAAAATGGCGAACAATGTCTTTCTGAGTATGCTCATTTCCAACCCGATCTAATTTTATTAGATGCAGTGATGCCAGACCTAGATGGTTTTACCTGCTGTAAAAAGATTCGTAGTTTACCAGGAGGCGATCACGTGCCCATTTTGATGATTACGGTACTTGATGATCCAGAATCTGTGGAGCAAGCTTTTAAAGCAGGAGCAACAGACTATATTACCAAACCAATCCATTGGACCGTATTATCTCAGCGAGTTCGTCTTTTGTTAACCTTTAATAAAGCTTGGTTAAAAGTAAATGCAGTTAAAGAAGAATTACGTCAGCAACAAGCCTGGGAAGAATTAATGAGAAATATTCTTCAGCAATTATCTGTTCAAGACTCGATTCAGCCAATTCTGACCGCTATTCGTGAATGGATCCAAGCATCAAGGGTATTACTGTATCAATTAGAAACTGAAAATTGGTTTGAGTCTGTAGCAGTGGAATTTCCCCCGATCAAAGAATTTTCTGGAACAGACTTTAATTTAGTAAGGGAATATGGGGAACAATATCAACTAGGAAAAACCGTTGTCATTGAAGATGTCTCTCAAACTAACTTAGCATCTGCTTTAATCGAACAGTTTCGGCAATTAAATACTCAGGCCTTATCTATAGTACCGATAATTAAAGCCAGTCAGGTCGTGGGCTTATTTTCCATTCATTTTTCTGAAACTTCTCTTCAATCGAAGGAGTTGACCTTAAATCGATTTGCGGATCTAGGAAAACTACTGGCAATGACCCTCGAATAAAAAATCACTCTCATAATTACTTATGGCAAAGCGATCTCTAAAAGCATCTACCTTGGGAATTGAGAAAGCTAAAAGAGCTTTTGAGCGTATTGGCTGGACGCAAGAATATTTAGCTGCGGAGGTGGGTTTATCTACGCGTCAGTCAGTTTGGAAATTTTTTAAAGGCAGACCCATCGAACGTCACATTTTTATCGATCTTTGTTTTCAATTAAATTTAGAGTGGCAAGATATTGCCGATCTACCGTCAAGAGACCAGCTTTTTACCGAGCAACCTACAACCTATCTATCAGATGCCAGTCAACTAGTCACTACAGCGCGATCACAACTCCAAGGACAAGTTGAAGCTCAGTGTGGCACAATTCAATCCTTCTTTGAATTTGCCCAACCTTTACCTCTAGAAAATATTTACACTAACCTCAACGTACTCACTCGCCTGAGTAATCAACGCTGGTTAGAAATAGCCGATATGCAAAGTTCAAGCCGACGCTCTTTAGGATTTACCGCTCCAGAGAGGGAAACTATTTCTGCGCTCGATGCAGTAACTAATCAGCACAAACTAATGCTATTGGGTAAACCAGGAGCAGGAAAAACTACCTTTTTACAACATCTGGCACTGCAATGTATTCGGGGTAATTTTAAAGCGGATTGTGTTCCTGTCTTTATTGTTCTACGAACTTTTGCCGTCCAAGCTAAAGAATGTCAGGATTTTAGTTTGCTAGGCTATCTTCAACGTTTTGGGAATAGCTACAATCTTGCTCTAGAACAAATAACCACTTTACTGCAACAGGGTAAAATTTTAATTCTCCTTGATGGATTAGACGAAATTCCCCAACAATACGAACAGGAAATTTTTCAACAAATTCAGCAATTTGCTCAGCTTTATTATCAAAACGCTTTGATTATTACTTGTCGCATAGGGAGACAACAATATTGTTTTAATGGCTTTAGTTACGTTGAATTAGCAGATTTTAATCCCACTCAAGTAGAAATTTTTGCTAAAAGATGGTTTGTCGCCACTGCAAATAATTCTGAAATTGGACTTACTAAAGCCAACCAATTTTTAGAACAACTTCACCATAGAGCCAATCAACCAATTCGTGAATTAGTTACAACTCCCATTCTCCTCAATTTAATTTGTTCTGTCTTTCAGGAGCGATTATCTTTTCCTAGTAAAAGATCAAGATTATATCAAGAAGGATTAGATATTTTATTAGTGCGTTGGGATCGCTCCAGAGGTATTGATCGTGATCGCGCTTACTACAATCTCTCTTTACCAAACAAAATTCAACTTCTGAGTCAAATTGCTGCTGTTAATTTTGAGCAGGGTAACTACTTTTTTGAAAAAGGCCAACTTTTACAAACCATTGCCAATTATTTAACCACTTTAGCCGATGAGCGCAGCGATCCAGAAACTCTCCGTTTAGATAGTGAAGCCATCCTCAGAGCTATTGAAGTTCAGCATGGGTTACTAGTAGAAAGAGCCAGAGGAATTTACTCTTTTTCTCACTTAACTTTTCAAGAATATCTCACTGCCAGAAAAATAGTTGCTAGTCCTAATGCTGAAGAATTGAACCATGCTCTGCAAAAGTTAGCCAGTCAGATTACTAACCCTCAATGGCGTGAAGTAATTTTACTAACAGCCAGTATGTTACCCAAGGCAGATTACTTGATGCAGCAACTAAAACAACAAGTCGAGCTAATTTTGGCCGAAGACCCCCAATTACAAGAGTTTCTGAAGTTTATTAACAAGAAAGTTAAAGCGTTATCTTTACCCTATCAATCAGCAGCAGTAAGGGCTTTTTATTTCAGTCTTTTTTACAATCGCGATCTTAACTTAGCCATTGCTCTAGACTCTAAATTAGCCCAAGAACTAGATAACAATCTAGCTTTAGATTTGGCTTTAGAAAGAGCTTTTGCGATCGCTATATCCTTAGTTGCCAATCCCGACATCAAACAAATTCTTAATTTCAGTTTTGCCTTAGAGTTTAAATCTAATCCAGCTCTCTCCGCAGACATGGAGCAAGCACTTCAATCTCTTAAACAACAACTCCCCGATCCTGCTAAGGGTAAAGAACATTTACTAGATAGCTGGTCAGCTAATGGGGATAGCTGGGTACAAAAGTTCCGTAGCTTGATTAATGAATACCGCTATGACGGAATTAGTTGGAATTTTAGCTCCTATCAGCAAGAATTATTGCAAAAATACTATCTTGCGAATCAGTTTATGCTTGAATGTCTTGATCGCAAGTTTAATCTAACTCCTACTACCCAAAAAGCCATTGAAGATAATTTTTTAATTGTTTAACAGGCGATCTCCGTTGCTTTAATTAACTACTTCAAAGGGCTATGAATCTTCTACAGATTCGAGTCGAGGATTATAGGCCTTGAGTCGAGATAGATTAGCGGTGTTATTATTACATCCAATACCCATAATAATTAGACCAGGCCAATACAAATAAGCTAAAATTTCTAAATTTTCACCAAAAGTGTAGAGAAATAAAATAAATAAAATTGCTAATCCTGCTCTAGCATCCTGATGTTTTTGTGCTTTCAATAATAAGAAAAAGAAACTCAGTATCATCGGAATCGCTAAAGAATAAAAACCAACCATTCCTTTGACAAAAGCCAAACCAGCCCAGGTATGATGAGAACCAATGGGCATAAATTCTACTGCGTGAGGGCCTCTTTCCACAATGCCATGACCCCAAATGGGAGCTTCCCGATAAGCGCGATCAAAAGCTATCTGTTTTAAAGCTGCTCGTACTCGACTAGAATCCGCTCTAGCTGCTTTAAACTTAGTCCAAAAGATATCGAGGGCATTCAAAATATTAGTTGCTAAAATTCCCACCGCCACACTAACACCACCAAAAAACATAATTATGTAGGGACGTAGCAATCGAGAGAGAAAAAAGATAAATATGGGAGTACTTACAATACAAACTTGTGCCAAACGAGATTTGCAGATTTGGGACATATAGACTGAGGCAATAATTCCATACCATCGCCATTTCTGATTTTTTTCCTGCATGGCCAGAGTAAAGTAAATATTGGCGACAAAACCTAAAGCAGGACCCCAAGGAGTGAATAATCTTTGACGAATTTGTCCGTCAAAATCTACTTGGTACAAAGAAACATCAAAAAAAGTTGAACCCAAACCTGCACCTACAATTTTGAGGGGAGAAACGTAGAGAATTTGAGGTAGATGTAGTATTGGTGCAGCAATAAGTAGGGGAGAAAGACAAAGGGTTTGTAAACCAATGACGCAGACAGCACGATAGATTAATTCTGAGCGAATATTCAGACAACCAGCGAGAGGATAGAGAGCAATTAAAGCCCAACCTTTTGCCCAACCAATAGAAGATTTGATCATTTGAGTAAGAGGGAGATTGAAATCGAGATGTCCGAATACAAGAGCAACTTCCATCATCAACATTCCGATAATCCATACCCAGATAATCCAAGGAATCATAATTTTCTCTTGAGGTAGAGTATTTTCATCTTGCAACCATAATTTGAGCAGGAGATACAAAAACAGAATCCAGCCAATTACTGAACCCACAATATAAGTAGCACCCAACAAAAACCAGATATAAGTTCCTGTCATGGCATACCAGACTAATCGTTCGGGGAAATTTTCTGGT
>JASJDB010000258.1 GCA_030065315.1 Xenococcaceae cyanobacterium MO_167.B52
ATATAATAAGGGAGAAAATAAAAAGCGATCGCTTTTATCGATGAGGGTAATTTCTGGTTTAGTATCTGGTTCCCAAGGCAGACTATCGAGGCGTAAAGCGGTATATAAACCACCGAATCCCCCACCGACAATACAGATACGGTTGTTTTTGGTATTCATAAGATTGCTATTAGTATATATTTTGTCGGTAGATATTAGATAGGACACCACTTTAAATTGTAGTCAAAATAATTGGGGTGAACTGATAACTTTTAGTCCACCCCAAGAAAACCCAAAATTGGCATAGTTAAGAAGCCAAAGCCACTTCAGCCATTTGCTGAAGTTCACCACTTTGATAAAGTTCAATCGCGATATCTGACCCCCCAATAAACTCACCGTTAATATAAATTTGGGGAATAGTGGGCCAATTAGAATATTCTTTAATTCCTTGACGAATTTCAGGATCTGCCAATACGTCTATTGTCTCGTAGGGAACACCCAAGGTGTTGAGAATTTGAACTACATTGTTAGAAAAGCCACACTGAGGCATCAATTTTGACCCCTTCATGAAAACTAGGATTTTATTGTCTTGAACTAATTTATCGAGTTTTGCTTTTAATTCTGGTGTCATAACTGTGTTTTTCCGATGTTTCTGATGTAATTAACTTATAGCTCTGAATGAGGAGGGATGTTAAACCCTCCCTCCAACAGTTTGCCAAGCTTCAGGGGTGTAAGTTTTTAGAGACAACGCATGGATTGCTTCTGATGCCATGGCATCATTAACAGCAGCATAAACCATTTGATGTTGCTTGACTCGGCTTTTTCCTGCAAACTCAGGAGACACGATAATTGCTTCAAAATGCTCTCCGTCTCCTGCTACTTCAACTTTAGCTTCAGGAAATTGCTCTTGAATCATGGTTTTTACTTGTTGGGGATTAATCATATTAATGTTCTGAAACCAAATTGCTTTAGAAATTATTGTGACTTATTTCTTGGTACCAATACAACACAGAATATTGCCTTATCTTAACGACTAGAATTAGGCTCGGATAAAGCCTCTTCCACAAAACCAATTTCTAATAACTGTTGATAAGATTTTTTTCCTAGCTCGCTTCTAGGATTTTGAGAACGAATTACTTGAATTAGCAGAGGTACAGATAATTCTGGTTGATTTTGAGCGCGGTGAACCAAAGCTAATTGATAAGTAGCTTCGTCGCGCATTTGTCCTGTTGCTAAAGCTTTTTGACGCTGTTGATCGGCAATACGATTTTCGATACCTGAAAAACTATCGTACAATTCCAGATAAAAGTTAGATAACTGATTGAAAACTTGACGAGCATTTTGTAATTTTTTGGCTGCGCCATCATAGTCTTGGTTATCTATAGCTTGACTAGCTTCATTCATTAATTTTTTGCCCCCTTCCAGGCTCAAAAGACTATCAGACTGAGCTATAAGCAGAGCTTTGTGGGGATTAGAAGCATCCTCAGCAATAGAATCTTTCAAGGCTAATTGTTGGGCAATTACAGGATTAGAAGCTATAATTGCCCCGCCAAATATTCCACAAGCCAAGGGCAAAGATAGTAAATACTTAATATTAAGACGACTAATCCTTGATCTTAATGTAGTCATTTTTGTAATCCTATAATAAACATAACTGTGTTGGGGCTTAAGGTATCTTATCATTTTGATTATTAATTGATTGCACCTGATTTTACTAGCTCTGGTTTTGGGTGGGAAAATAGACATTAAACTAATCTTGAAGGTTCCCTATGTATCCTTACCTAACTTGCTTCCTACTTTTGTTTTTTGTCCTAGTTAGTGGTTGTCAAAAAGATCCTGCTCAAGATTATAATTTGCCCCAAGACTCTGACATTCAAGTTTTTTTAAACCATAGAAATACGGCAGAAAAACAATATACTGATTCTTACCGAAAGATTCAACGTCCAGGAGACAATTTAGAAGCAGTTATCATAGAGGCAATTAATTCAGCTGAAGTTAGTATCGATATTGCTGTTCAAGAGTTTCAGCTCTCTGAAATCGCTTTGGCTCTTAGTAAAAAAAAGCAGCAAGGGGTAAAAATAAGAATTATTATTGACAATAATTATAGTCGTTCTTGGAGCGATTATACTCAACAAGAAATCGAGGGATTGCCAGCTAGAGAACGCGATCGCTATAAACAATATTTTCAATTAATAGATCTCAATCAAGATGGAAATTTAAGTAAGCAAGAAATTGCTAATAGGGATGCTTTAGTAATTTTAAAAAATGCCAATATTCCTCTGATTGATGATACTGCCGATGGCTCTAAAGGTAGTGGTTTGATGCACCACAAGTTTATAATTGTTGACCGTAAAGAAATTATTACTGGTTCAGCAAATTTTACTTTGAGTGGTATTCATGGAGATTTTAGCAACCCCAAAACCAAAGGTAATGTTAATAATTTACTCAAAATTAATAATGCTGAATTGGCTCAATTATTTACAGAAGAATTTGATTATATGTGGGGTGATGGAGTAGCAGGAAGTCAGAATAGTAAATTTGGCTTAGATAAAACTTGGCGTTCTCCTCAAACAATAAGCTGGAATAATACAACTGTTACAGTTCAATTTTCTCCCACTTCTAAGAAAAAAGATTGGCAACTAAGCACGAATGGGTTGATTGGAAAAACTTTAGATAATGGAATTGCTTCGATTAATTTAGCTCTATTTGTATTTAGCGAGCAGAAATTAGCAGATATTTTACAAGAAGAATCTGAAGAAGGGGTAAAAATTAAAGCTTTAATTGATAAGGACTTTGTATTTCGAGATTATAGCGAGGGATTAGATATGTTGGGTGTTGCTTTGAGTAAAAACTGTAAAGATGAAGCTAATAATAATCCTTGGAAAAATCCCATTGAAACAGTAGGAATCGCTGACTTACCCCCTGGAGACAAAATGCACCATAAGTTTGCTACAGTTAATCATGATATTGTGATTACTGGTTCTCATAATTGGTCTAATACAGCTAATCGCAATAATGATGAAACTCTGTTGATTATTCAAAATGAAACTGTAGCCAAACATTTTTTACAAGAATTTGATCGGCTTTATCGCAGTGCTAGAGTAGGTGTGCCAAAGTATCTTAA
Organism: Xenococcaceae cyanobacterium MO_167.B52; assembly: GCA_030065315.1. GTDB lineage: Bacteria > Cyanobacteriota > Cyanobacteriia > Cyanobacteriales > Xenococcaceae > JASJCP01. Next base: position 3,104 of record JASJDB010000258.1, read on the forward strand.
CAATAAGATAATAAAACAGAAAAAACAATGTTCTTAAGATTAAAGCATAATAAGAGATAGATCGGTTTTACTTAAATCTTGCATCAGTATAAAAAACTGAATAATCGGTTAAAGACTAGGTGTAAGATTTCAGTTTTACTGAGGATAAAATTAGATAATTGCTTTAGTAATAGTGAAAAAACACTCTCTTTTCCAAAATCTCATTAGATGTAGCTTTTTAATATTTGCTATTGGCTCTCTATATTATCTTTTAAATAAAAGGGGATATATACCACCAGTTAAATATTTGTTCTCTCAAGTAACAGTAAAAAATAATTTAGAATTAGTATCTAGATCTACTTCTAGTCAGTTACTTAACTATCAGTTACCAATTACAGAAATAATTACCACTCCAATTGATAAATCTCAAACAGCAATTTTAATTGAAAAGTCTCAGTATCATTTAACTATTTATTATCAAAACCAAGCTGTAAAATCTTATCCTGTAGTTTTTGGTAAAAATCCCGTAGGGGATAAATTACAAGAAGGAGATCTGAAAACTCCAGAAGGGATATTTAAAGTAAGAGATTTATACCCTCATCCTAGTTGGTCAAAATTTATCTGGTTAGATTATCCCAATGATGATTCTTGGTCAAAACATCTAGAAGCTAAAAAATCGGGTAAAATTAAGATGTCTGCTTCTATCGGTGGAGAAATAGGTATTCATGGAGTTCCTGACAATGGCGATCTATTAATAGATACCAAGGATAACTGGACTTGGGGATGTATTTCTTTAAAAAATAAAGATGTTGATGAAATTTATTCTGTAATTCAAACAGGAACAATTGTCAAAATAATTCCCTGAATCCAATAATTATAGAATCTAACATGACTCAAAAAACTTATGAAGTTGTAATAATTGGTGCTGGTGTTTGTGGAACATCTTTGCTTTATACACTGAGCAAATATACCAATGTGAAAAATATTGCGATTATTGAAAAAGAATCAGCAGTAGCTCTAATTAATTCTCATAAAAATAGTAATAGCCAAACTCTACACTTTGGCGATATTGAGACTAACTATACTCTAGAAAAAGCTCGTAAAGTAAATAAAGCAGCTACCCTAGTAAAAAATTATCTTCTGACGAATGATTTAACCCAAAAAATCTATACCAAGTATCACAAAATGGTTTTAGCTGTTGGAGCCGAACAAACTGCTAAAATGGAGCAACGATATCAAGAATTTAAACAGCTTTTTCCTGATTTAAAATTAATCAATAGAGAAACAATAAAACAACTAGAGCCAAAAGTTTTACAAGCTAGAGGAACTGAAGAATTAGTAACAGCTTTATACACAGAGGAAGGCTATACTATTAATTTTCAAAATTTAGCTCAATCTTTTTTAGATAATGCTGTAGGAACTAGCAGCAAAAATATTGATGTGATCATGGGTCACAAAGTAGTAAATATAACCAAAGAAGATAATCACTATATAATTAAAACTTCTCACAAAACTCTTAAAGCTAAGACTGTAGCTGTTACCGCAGGAGCCCATAGCTTATTATTAGCTAAATCTTTAGGTTATGGACAAAATTATGCCTTACTTAGCGTAGCAGGAAGTTTTTATTTTGCACCAGAATTACTCAAGGGAAAAGTCTATACAGTACAACTAAAAAAACTACCTTTTGCCGCAATTCACGGCGATCCAGAAGTTGATAATCAAAACATAACTCGCTTTGGTCCAACAGCTAAAGTTTTACCTATGTTGGAGCGTCATAATTATGCAAGTATTTTAGAATATTTTCAAACAGCAGGCTTGAGTTTTAAGGCGATCGCAAGTTTTTTAAAAATTCTTTCAGACCTAACTATTCTCAGATATATTATCTTAAATTTGCTCTATGATGTGCCAATTGTAGGCAAAAGATTGTTTATCAAACAAGTCAAAAAAATTGTTCCTTCTGTTGAACTTAAAGATTTAACATTTGCCCAAGGATATGGTGGAGTAAGACCCCAAATTGTAAATTTAAATACTCAAAGTTTAGAATTAGGAGAAGCAAAAATTACAGGAGATAAAATCATCTTTAATATCACTCCTTCTCCAGGAGCTTCTACTTGTTTACAAAATGCCCAAGATGACACAGTAAAGTTAATTTCCTTTTTGGGAAATAATTATCAATTCAATCAAGAAGAATTTTTACAAGATTTATCTTCAACAAAAATATCTGAAAAATCTCAACAGTATCACTGAAATTTATTTAAGCCGAATTAGCAATTTCTCCAGGAACTAAGTAGGTGTGCAAAATTAATTTTATAGTTGAGTTAGGTCTTAGGTCTTAGGTCTTAGGGAAAAACGAAATGTACAAATAATTTTGCTTAAGTACTTAGCTACGGAAATAAAATTATTTACACATTTTGACATTAATTAAAAATAGCTGTATATCTTGCCTGTTGCCTCTTGCCTATTCCCTCCCTGACGCGAAGCGAATCCTTTAGGGCAAGTGTGTAATTTATTGTGTGTAAGTACTGATACTAAATCCGCTTACCAAAGTATACTTCTAGTTTAAAGCGTAGAATTAGCTTAAACCTTTCTGAATTCTGAATTCTGAATTCTGAATTCTGAATTCTGAATTCTAAATTCTCACAAATTTAAAGTGTTGTATCTAAACAGGATTTAGTATGACTACAACTGTAAGGGTAATAATATAAAGATAACTCTTTGACCTGAAAATTGCCATAAAAAATGTCTGGATTCTTATCCAGACGCAAGAAATCAAGTTAATTAACTAATAAATTTACAGAGCGTTAGCACCAGCTACCACTTCTAGTAGTTCTTGAGTAATAGCAGCTTGTCGCGCTTTATTGTAAGAAAGAGTCAGGGTTTTGATTAATTCAGAAGCATTATCACTAGCATTATTCATTGCTGTCATCCTAGCTGCCAATTCACTAGCTGCGGATTCTTGTAATGCTCTGAGTAGTTGATTATTGAGGTACAAAGGTAGAAGTGAATCGAGAATTTGTACTGGGTCTTGCTCAAAAATTGTATCTTGGGGTAAGGATGCAACTTCTTGAGTGACTTTTTCTCTTTCTACAGTAAATTCTCCACCGCTGACAGTGAGGCGGAAGATTTCATCGTCTTTTACTTCTAAACCTTGAGGTTTCAGAGGTATTAGGGTTTGAATTACAGGACGAGAACTGATTAAGGATACAAATTTAGTATAGATAAGTTCTACCCGATCTACTGTTTCAGAAAGGAACAAAGATAATAACTCATCGCCAATAGTAGCAGCTTCAGAAGCGTTAGGAATCTGCTCTAAACCAGTATAGGTTTTGTCGATGGGCGCGTTACGATTTTTGAAGTATTGAGTTGCTTTACGTCCCACAAGTACAAATTCATATTTAATACCTTCTGCTGTCAATTCCTTAGCACGATTTTCAGCACGGCGGATGACGTTAGCATTATAACCACCACATAACCCCCGATCAGCGGAAATAACTACTAAAGCTACAGTTTTGACTTCTCTTTGTTCCAACAAAGCTAAATCTACATCTTCAAATTGTAGTCTGCTTCTTAGGTTATAGAGTACTTCTGCCAAAGTATCAGCAAAAGGACGAGTAGCGATTACTTGTTCTTGGGCGCGACGCACTTTAGCTGCTGCTACTAAGCGCATGGCTTCAGTAATTTTTTTGGTATTTTTGACCGACTGAATGCGATCTCGTATAGCTTTTAAATTAGGCATATCTTGATAAGGAAGAAGGGATGAGGGATAAGAGATGAGGAATAGGTAATAGGTAAGAGGTAATAGGTAAGAGGTAAATATTATTTACTTTATTCTTGCTTCTTTTTCCTAGTCCTCGGTTTCCTATCACCATTTCCCAGTAATCAATTAAGCAGCCATGAAGGTTTGCTTGTATTCATTGATAGCTTCTTTGAGAAGGGTTTCTGCTGCGTCAGTGAGTTTTTTCTCAGAAGCAATGATTTCTCCGTATTCAGCTTTACTAGTTGCTAAATAACTTTTTAATCCTTCAGCAAATGCGGTTGCTTTATCTGCGGGAATTTCATCAATATAGCCATTTAAGCCAGCATAAACTACTGCCACCTGCTCTGATACAGATAGAGGAGAGTTTTGGGGCTGTTTAAGGATTTGACGCAAACGTTGACCACGAGCTAACTGATTTTGAGTAGCAGCGTCTAAGTCAGAAGCAAACTGAGCGAAGGCTTCTAATTCGGCAAACTGTGCCAATTCCAGTTTTAATTTACCTGCTACTTGCTTCATCGCTTTGGTTTGAGCAGCAGAACCGACACGGGATACGGAAATACCAGCGTTGATTGCAGGACGGAAACCAGCGTTAAACAGGTCAGTAGATAGGAAGATTTGACCATCAGTAATGGAAATTACGTTGGTGGGAATATAAGCAGATACGTCACCAGCTTGAGTTTCAATGATGGGTAAAGCAGTCATACTGCCACCACCTAACTCATCATTGAGTTTGGCAGCACGTTCTAAAAGACGAGAGTGTAAGTAGAATACGTCTCCAGGATAAGCTTCACGACCAGGAGGACGACGTAATAGCAAGGACATCTGACGATAAGCTTGAGCTTGTTTGGACAAGTCATCGTAGATAATTAGGGTTGATTTACCTTGGTACATGAAGTATTCCGCAATAGTCGCACCTGTATAGGGAGCAAGATATTGGAGAGTGGCAGGATCATTAGCGTTAGCAGCAACTACGATAGTGTAGTCCATGGCACCTTTTTCTTCTAGAGTGCCTACTACTTGAGCTACGGTAGAAGCTTTTTGACCAACTGCTACATATACACAGATTACATCTTCATTTTTTTGGTTGATGATAGTATCTACTGCTACCGCAGTTTTTCCTGTTTGGCGATCTCCAATAATTAACTCACGCTGACCACGACCAACTGGAATCATGGCATCAATTGCGGTAATTCCTGTTTGTAAAGGTTCGCAAACCGACTTACGCGCAATAATCCCAGGAGCCATAGATTCAATGAGGCGAGTGTCATTACAGTTAATTTCACCTTTTCCATCAATCGGATTAGCTAGGGCATCTAAAACTCTACCGATTTGAGGTTCTCCTACGGGAATAGAAGCGATTTTACCAGTAGCTTTAACAGTACTGCCTTCTTGAATCCCAAAACCAGTACCCATTAATACCGCACCAACATTGTCTTCTTCTAAGTTGAGAGCGATACCTACAGTACCATCTTCAAATTCTAATAATTCCCCTGCCATTGCCTGTTCCAAGCCGTAGATGCGAGCAATACCATCACCTACTTGGAGAACTGTCCCAACGTTGGAAACTTGAACGTCTTGACTATAAGATTCAATTTGCTGACGAATAATGCTGCTGATTTCGTCTGGTCTGATACTTACCATATTCCTGATCAGTTGTTAGTAAATTATGAAAAATTAGTTAAGATTTGAAAGTAAAAATGAATTTAAGCAATATTGCCTAGACTCATTCCAATCCTTCTGATCTGTCCTCGGACACTGGCATCAATGACTTTAGAGCCAACTTTAATAATTACACCACCAATTAATTCGGGGTCAATATTAATCTTAAGTTCTACGTCTTGAGCTTCTGTAATGCTTTTAATTCTGTCAACTAAAGCTTGTTGTTGTCCTTCGTTTAACTCTTTAGCAGAGCTTACTTCGGCTAAAACTATTTGGTTTAACTTCCTGAGTAAGCTGGAAAACTGGATCGCAATTTCTTTGAGAAATACAATACGTCGCTTATCTACCAGTAACATTAAGAAATTCACAAAATAAGCATTAGCATCGCTAAATACTTGGCGTAATACTGCTTTTTTAGCTTCAGGATTAGCCACAGGATTAGCAATAAAATTACTAAATTCTGGGGATTCTTCCATCAAGTTCTGAATGTCGCGACAAGCGTTACCAAACTCTTGGGTTAGACCATTTTGTTGAGCTAGAGACATTAAAGCTTGAGCATAGGGTTCGGCAATTTCCGAACTAATTAAAGTTCCACTCATTAAGCACCTCCTAATTGAGCAATACTTCGTTCGATTAGTGTTGTTTGAGCGGAGTCATCTAGCATATTGGGGAGTTGAGATTCAACTTTTGCCAGAGATAAAGCTATAACTTGCTGTTTGAGTTCAGCAATTGCTCTTGCTTCTTCTGAACTCAAATCTGCTGCTGCTGTAGCTCTGAGCTTTTCTACTTCTTTTTCTCCTTGAGCTAGAATTGCTGCTTTGGCTTTTTCCGCGTTAGTATGAGCGTCTTGGCGAATTTGCTCGGCGGTTTTCTTCGCTTCAGCTAGTTTTTGTTGTTCATTAGCTAAAGTTGCAGCAGCTGTTTTCTGCTTCTGTTCAATTTCTTCAATCTGTTGGGCAATTTTCGAGCGTCTTTCACTCAAAATATCTCCCACAATTTTGCTGCCATAGAAATACAGAATTCCTAATAAAATTGAGAGGTTGATGAGATTAGTTTCTAAAATGTTTAGGTTTAGACCGAAACCACCTTCAACTTCTGAATGTGCTTCTGCTAAATATAAAAGAGTCTCTACCATACCCAGACCTTTAATTTCATTGTGTTTTTCTTAACTGTATTATTTAACCAGTTCTGCTCCTAGGATTTTCTCTAGGATTTGACGGCTTAGGGAATCTACTTGCTGCTCTAAGCTGGCTAGTGCGGTTTGTTTTTGCTGTTGTATTTCTTGTGCAGCCTGTTCTTTTTGAGTTTGAACTGCTTGCTGCGCCTCGGCTATTTTTTGAGCAGTAATTTCTCTAGCTTCTGCCTGGGCTTTTTCTACAATGGATTGAGACTCTCTTCTAGCTGCTGCTATTTGTGCCTCATACTCTTTAACTATGCTTTCAGCTTTTGCTAGACTCTCTTTAGCCGTTGTCTGATTGTTACGGATGTAAGCATCTCTTTCATCCAAGGCTTTAGTTAAAGGCTTGTAGAATACTGCGTTCAATATTGCTGTCAACAACAAAAATTGCACTGCCATTAGAGGCATAGTTGCATCAAAATCAAACATTTTTTATGCGACAAATGGGGTTGAACGGTTGGATGAGTAATAAATAGAGACGCGCTGTGTAATGCGCCTCTATCGAATCTAAAAAGGTTTATACAAAAGGATTAGCAAATAGCAATACTAAAGCAACTACAAGACCGTAGATAGTTAAGGATTCCATGAAAGCTAGAGTTAAGAGCAATGTTCCACGGATTTTGCCTTCAGCTTCAGGTTGACGCGCAATACCTGCTACTGCTTGACCAGAAGCGTTACCCTGTCCAATACCAGGACCAATAGCAGCTAAACCAATTGCTAAAGCAGCAGCGATTACGGAAGCAGAGTTAATATCCATGATAATTTTCCTACCTTAATTTTAAAGTACCAAAAGTTTACAAAATGAGTTGAAACCTCTAA
>JASJDB010000259.1 GCA_030065315.1 Xenococcaceae cyanobacterium MO_167.B52
TAACTGTTAGCTTAGTCTTATTTGGAACTGCTCCGTTTTTAAGTAGTGTAAAAGGATTGCGTTCTTTAGGATTGCCTTCAGTAATTGTAGATATGACTTTACTTTCTTATCGTTATTTAGAAGAAGTGGGAGCAATGGTTGATACCATGGAAAGAGCGATGAAGTTGAGAGGCTTTGATAAGCATAATTTTCAATATCGTAATCTCCAAGTTTTAGCCAGATTAATTGGTAGTTTACTAGTCAGAAGTTATGAAAAATCAACACGCATTTATCAGGCAATGATTTTAAGAGGTTATGGTTATAAACGAGCCAATGATGAGTACTCAAAACAAATATCAATAAATAAGCAAAACTACCGAGATTTATTTGCAACTGGATTAACTTTAACTATAGCTATAAGCTTATTAGGGTTGGATTTATTTTTTGCAATTAGGTAAATTATGATTTACTATCTCGTATTTTAAGTGAACTAAAGACATCAGTATTAGGGAATATTCAATCAATGAAAGAGTTAACCCGCACCAGTAGCAAATTATCTCAAAAAACCGCAGATATTACGGCGACCAATGTATCCTTTAAATATAATCAGGGACGCTCCATTTTAACTGATGTTAACTTCAGTATTTTGACAGGCGAAAAGGTTGGTTTGATTGGAGCTAATGGTGCAGGAAAAACAACTTTGTTTTTAACAATTTGTGGTATTTTAACCCCTTCTTATGGAGAAGTTAAAATATGCGATCGCGTAGTAAAACCAGGAGAATTTCGTCCTGAAATTGGACTAGTGTTTCAAAATCCCAGTGATCAGCTATTTTGTCCCACAGTAAGGGATGATATTGCTTTTGGTCCCGAAAATATGGGATTGTCTCCCGAAATAGTGCAAGAAAGGGTGGAAACCGCTTTATCTCTTACTGGTGTATCTCATTTGATAGATCGGATTCCTCACCATCTTTCTGGAGGGGAAAAATGTATGGTTGCGATCGCCTCAGTGTTAGCAATGCAGCCCCAGATTATTCTTTATGATGAACCCAGTGCTAACTTAGATTTGAAAGCTAGACGGAGACTGATTAGATTTCTTGAAGCTTCCCCCGAAACTATTGTAATTTCTTCCCACGATTTAGAATTAATTTTAGAAGTATGCGATCGAGTAATTCTGTTAAATCAAGGAAGAGTAATTGCAGACGGAAATCCTCAAGCAATTATGAGCGATCGCAATTTAATGGAAAGTAATAACTTAGAAGTGCCTCATTCTCTAACTCATATTCATTAGAATTCCCCAACTCCTGAGAATTGGGGTTTATATGAGAAAAATCAGCCTATTTGACCGATAATATCTTGAGCATGGCTGTCAGTCTTAACTTTTTCATCAACATGAGTAATTTTGCCCTCACCATCGATAATATAGGTGACTCGTTGAGCATAACCCGTGCCATTGTATTCGCCATAGAGGTCATAGGCTTTAGTAATAGTACCGTCTTGATCCACTAGAAGTTGAAAAGGTAAACCATATTTTTCTTTAAACATTTTATGGGATGCTTGATCGTCCATACTGACACCCAATACAACCAAGTCTTTATCTTGATATTCTTGGTAGTTATCGCGGAAACTTTGAGCTTCTTTGGTGCAACCAGGAGTATCATCTTTGGGATAAAAATATAAAACTACTACTTTTCCCTTAAAGTCGGATAGAGTAACTGGGTTTCCTTGATCGTCAACAGTATTAAAATCAGGAGCTATAGTTCCAACAGCTAATGGCATAAATCTAGATCCTTAAAATTGGAGATGTCACATTATTAATCATAAAACTTTGTAAGGGCGATTCGTAAATCGCCCCTAAGAATTTGAAATATTCGGTCTAATACCATAATTACGATATCGCCAATAATCCTCTAGTATGCAATTGTGATCGAAACAGAGATTATCAGGGACTTCCCATTGATGAAAAATGCCGACATTCTTGGCATCATCCGCAGCAATTGGTGTTCCTGTGGCAGTAGCAATAAAGACTAATGCGATGGTGTGTTTACGAGCATCCCGTTTAGGGTCAGAATATACTTGTAACTGTTCTACAAGCTTTACATCTAAACTAACTTCCTCTTTGGCTTCACGAATTGCGGTAGTTTCTGCTGATTCTCCATAGTCCATAAACCCCCCAGGAATTGCCCAACCATAGGGAATATTGTTTCTTTCAATCAGAATAATTGGTCTATGGGGTAGATCGAGTAATTCAATAATAATATCTACTGTGGGTGCGGGATTGCGATAATTCATTTAGGAAATATTTTTTTGTTGCCTTTAATTTTTGTCTCTCCTCTTAGAAAAAACTGGTCTAAATTCATAACTGAATTCAAGATTATCGTTCTTATAGACTTCCACAAGCTGAATCCCCTTCTGGCGATCGCCAGAAGCTGAAAAACGAACTTTACTAGATGCACCCATAGTAAAAAAGCTTCTATCTGAAAGTGTTTTTTGGATACCAGAGCGATTTGGTATATGGGCTAAAGCAGCAATTAAAGCTTCAGTAGCATCATAAGCCATTGCTGTTCGCCAGTTAACATCTCCTCGCCAAAGTTGATAAGCAGTTTTAACAAATTCTTGATCAAGATTCTGCTTAATATGCCAAGGTATTGCTATCACCATACCTTGCGCTGCATTGCCAACAACTTCTAAAGTCTTGGGAGCGTAAACATCATCTCCTCCCAATAAACTGAGCCTTTTGTCGTTAACCTGAACAACCTGTAAGGCTTGATCAAGAGTACCACTATTGGCAGCCAACATTAAAACTTCAGCTCCTCCATTTCTAGACTGTTTTATACTACTAAAAGCACTAAAATGAGGTCTAGACAAATCGAATTCTTGGACGATTTGTCCTCCTCCTAAAGAAACAGCAGTAGCAAACTCAGATTTGAGAGACTGACTATAGTTACTTTGGGAACTATAAAAAATAGCTACGTTTTTCTTGCCCAGTTGTTCGAGCATATATTCAGCTAAAGCTCTCGCAGCAATATAATCACTAGGGACAGTCCGAAATACATAAGGGCTGAAATTAGAAAGCTTAATCGAAGTGCTAATTGGAGAAATTGCTGTGAGTTTACCAGACTCATAAATCTTAGCCGTAGCCAAAGTAACATCACTAGCATAGTGACCAACTACCCCCAAAACTTGAGGATTTTGGATTAATTTAGTTGCGACTTGTTTTGCTACCTCCGGATTATCATCATCATTAACAATTACAACTTTAAGAGGTACACCTTTAATGCCTCCATTTTGATTAACTTGATTTTGAGCCTGGGCTACTCCTCTCAAAAGTTCTTGAGCAGCATTCAAATTAGATCCGAGAGGAATTGGAGCAGCGATGAGATAAGCTTTTTGTTGTCCAATGCGGGCATTATTGAGATAAATTAGAGCTTCTGGATCGTTGGGATAAGTTTCCAGAGATGTTGTTAATAAAGATTCAGCTTTGTTGTAGTTGCCAGCAGCAAATTCAGCTACAGCTAACTGTTTTGATGGGCTTGTTACCTGGGAAATTAAAATTTTTTCTCCTTGACTAAATCGCTGAGGCAATTGAAAGTCGATTTTCGGAGAATTTGAGGGCTTAAAATTAGTAATTGGGGCAAAAAGTTTAGTTTTATTATTTGATAAAAGAGGAATTGCCACAATCAAAGATATAGCAATTATCGCCAAATATAGCCATATCTTGGGAGATAAACCGGCCCATTTTTTAATTGGACTAGTTGAAGCTATGTTGTGAACCATTGAAATACCGGTTGAGATGCTAGACACATCTTCAAGTGCTTGCATCGCTTGTGTTGCAGTGGGAAAGCGATCATTAGGATGAGGAGCAAGCATCTTATTCAGTACCCAGCACAACTTAGGATTAAGATTAAGATGTTTTTGTAAATGCCACTGAAAGTCACAAGAATCAATTAATTCTTGTGGTTTTCTACCTGTTAACAGAACCACAGATGTTGCAGCTAAAGCATATAAATCGCTGTGATAGTTGATGGCTCCAGAAACAATCTGCTCTGGTGGGGCATAGCCCGCTTTTCCAAGTATCGTACCCTGAAACAATAGATCTTTTTTGGAAGTTCCTTTGACCAAAGATTCGGCTTTATTTGCTGCATCTTTAATACAACCAAAGTCAATAAGCATTGCTCTTTGATCTGAACTGCGTAACATAATGTTTTCTGGAGAAATATCTCGATGAATTACACCCAAAGAGTGAATATATTCTAATACGGGAATTAGTTGATACAACAGTTTTTCAATTTCTTCTTGACTAAAACATTTGGCTTCTGAATAACGCTTTTCCAAAAGTTTAGAATATGTTTGACCTTCAATATAGTCTTGAGCCAGAAATAATCTAGTTTTATTGTGATAATCAAAACGAAATAATTCTCTAAATTTAGGAATATGACGATTTTCTAAACGATAGAGAATTTCTGCTTCTTGTTGAAAAAGCTTATGTGCTTTTGCTATGGCAGAATTAGTTTTTAATTTAGGGGTAAATTCTTTGAGTACGCATTTTTCCTTAAAACGATTGATATCCTCTGCTAAATAAGCACGAGCGAACCCTCCCTGTCCTAACTGATGTAGAATATGATAACGGCCATTAAGAATAATATTCCCTTTACTAAGTGCGCTGTTCATAATTCTTAAATTTAATCGATATATCAGTTTGATTAATTAAATAGAAAAATTCTTAATTTTCCCTTAGATATCTTTCTATTTTCAAAATCTATTTACTTGAGCAGAATAGTTAATTAATTTTATATTTTAGTAAACTTTACTAATCGATTTTTAATTTTTTCCTAATAAAGCTTCATTGGTATTATAGAGATACCCTTTAGTAAAAGTCAAAGGATAGAAGTTCCAGTCTAAATTGAGTTTATTATCGTAAATCCGAATGACATAGGATGAAATCTTTAAACATTGACCAAGTTCATACCGAGAACTGATATTTCTTGGCAATTTTACTAAGATAAGTTAACCTAATTAAACTTAAAACAACCCAAAAAGAAATTATCCCTAACAATATCCTTACTATTAAATGTTTTATAAAACGGAGCTAACTAAAAGGATTTAGGATTAAAATGTATTCATAATAATAATTAAAGTCGTTATCTGTATTTAGATAACGACTTTAATTAATTATAAGGAAAAGATTTTCATTCCTTAGCGTTTTGCTAGTTTTTTCGTTTTAACCTTGCGTAAGCGAATCGATTCAGGAGTGATTTCAACCAACTCATTTGCACCAATATATTCTAAGGCTCTTTCCAAACTTATCTCTACAGGTGCCTGTAATTGAACTAATTCATCTCCTGTTGCTGAACGATGGTTGGTTAATTGTTTAGCCTTGCAAACATTAAGTTCCAAGTCTTGAGGGCGGTTATGTTCACCTACAATCATTCCTTTATAGACTTTTGTGCCAGGCTTGATGAAGAACACACCCCGATCTTCAGCGTTTTTCAGAGCATAGAAAGTTGCAACCCCTTCTTCAAAAGCCGTAATTACGCCGTTGTAACGGGTTTCTAGTTCACCACAGAGAGGGCGATATTCGAGGAAGCTATGATTCATAATTCCTTCTCCGCGAGAGATGCGGATAAAGTCGCCACGGAAACCAATTAAACCTCTTGCAGGTACCACAAATTCTAATTGAGTACGTCCATTAACTCCTGTTTGCATATCTTTCATTTCGCCTTTTCTTTGTCCCAGGCGTTCGATACAACTACCAACAGCATCTTCAGGAACATCCAAAACCAAGTATTCATAGGGTTCACAAGGTTGCCCATTGATTTCGCGATAGATTACTTGGGGTTGAGCAACTTGGAACTCATAACCTTCTCTTCGCATAGTTTCAATCAAAATTCCCAAATGGAGTTCTCCTCTTCCCGATACAAGGAATTGTTCCGCTGATTCTCCATCTTCAACTCTTAATGCTACATTAGTTTCTAATTCTCGCTCAAAGCGATCGCGTATTTGGCGGGATGTAACATAAGTACCTTCTAATCCAGCAAAGGGAGAGTTATTGACCGAGAAAGTCATCTGTAAAGTAGGCTCATCAACCTTAATTAAAGGTAGGGCTTGGGGTTCATTAGGACAAGTAATGGTTTCTCCAATATTGGCATCACCAAACCCTGCAACAGCGACAATGTTTCCTGCACTAGCTTCAGGAATTTCGATGCGATTTAATCCTTCAAAACCCATTAGTTTGGAGACTTTCGATTTGACTATGCTGCCATCTTCTTTCATTAAAGCTGCTTGTTGTCCTGCTTTGATAGTTCCGTTATGAATTCTACCAATAACAATTCTTCCTAAATAATCAGAATAATCTAGAGTTGTTACTTGCAGTTGTAAGGGTTTTTCAATGTCTCCTGCTGGTGGTGGAACATGATGCAGTACAGCTTCAAACAAGGGCTGCATATCCACCCCTTCTTCTTCTAAACTTTCTTTAGCAAATCCTAGTATTCCAGAAGCATAAAGAGTTGTGAAGTCGCATTGGTCATCATCTGCACCCAATTCTACAAACAAGTCAAATACTTTATCTACAGCCGTATCAGGGTGAGCATTGGGGCGATCAATTTTATTAACTACAACTATAGGACGCAAGCCTTTTTCTAGGGCTTTTTTAAGGACAAAACGGGTTTGAGGCATGGGTCCTTCATTAGCATCTACAATGAGAACACAACCATCAACCATCCCTAAAACTCGTTCCACTTCTCCCCCAAAGTCCGCGTGACCAGGGGTATCGACAATGTTAATTAGAGTGTCTTTATAGCGAACGGCGGTATTTTTCGAGAGAATGGTAATACCCCGTTCTCTTTCTAAATCGTTGGAGTCCATGACACAATCTGGAATGTCCTCTCCTTCGCGGAAAATGCCGGATTGTTTCAGAAGTGCATCAACAAGAGTAGTTTTGCCGTGATCAACGTGGGCGATAATAGCCAGATTACGAATGGGAAGAGACATAAGATTGGTCTAAAGACTTAATATTTTTGTATCGTTAACTCAAAGTTTCTTAATAATTATAACCTAGGTGAGTCTTTTATCATCTTCATATAGACTTTCAACTCAATTTCCGAAAAGTTTCCTATCCTGCTGTAAGATTTCTACCTAAGGTTAAGTTCATTGAGAATTTTGCCAATTGCCTTGCTGATAGCTATGAAACAGGGTGATATTATTGTTCAACAGCTAGTAGCATAGGTTATTAGTCTCTAGAGCAATTGGTCTCGTATTTGTATAGATGAAAAAAAATCCTTTCTTCTGGGTAGTTGCGATCGCAGGTTTTATTCTAGATCAAGTAACTAAATATACTATCTCCCAAGTCTTTAGTAAGGTGGGGGAAACCCTCCCTATATGGGCTGGAATTTTTCATATTACCTATGTGGAAAATACTGGTGCTGCTTTCAGTTTTTTTAGTGGGGGAGTAAGTTGGTTACGATGGCTATCTTTGGCTGTAAGTTTTGCTCTAATTGCTTTAGCAAAATTTACTAGACTATCAAAGATAGAGCAACTAGGCTATGGTTGTGTTTTAGCTGGAGCTTTAGGAAATGGAGTAGATCGTTTTGTCTTTGGCTATGTGATAGATTTTTTAGACTTCCGTGTAATTAATTTTCCTGTATTTAATATTGCTGATGTTTTTATTAATTTGGGAATCTTTTTCTTATTGATTGCTAACTTTACTTTAAAAGAAGCACCTAGAAAACGCTAATGTAGTAATTCTGATACTGGTGAGGTACAGAGCTTTTGGTTTTGAGGCAGAAGTCAGAAGTCAGAAGTCAGAAGTCAGAAAGGTTTAAGCTAATTTTATGCTTTAAACTAAAACTATACTTTGGTAAACGGATTTAGTATTAGGTGTACCTCATCTAATAGTTCATTGCTAATTGGTAATTGTTTTAAAAGAGTATAGATTGAATTGGGGTAAGGTACAATCGATCCATAAACCATAAGTCTTTATCTAAATAGCTATGCCTCGTACTCAACGCAACGATAACTTTATTGATAAAACTTTTACTGTTATGGCAGACATTATCTTAAAAGCTCTGCCCACCAACAAAAAAGCCAAAGAAGCTTTTGCTTACTATCGTGATGGTATGTCTGCCCAAGGTGATGGAGAATATGCAGAAGCTTTAGAAAACTACGAAGAAGCTCTAAAATTAGAAGAAGATCCCAATGATCGCAGTTATATCCTGTACAATATGGGTTTGATCTATGCCAGTAATGGAGATATTGAAAAAGCTGTAGAACTATATGAGGAATCTATAGAACTTAATCCTCGGATGCCCCAGGCTTTAAATAATATAGCTGTGTTGTATCATTACGAAGGGGAAAAAGCGAAAGAAGCTGGCAAAGAAGAAGAAGCAGAAAGCTTTTATGATAAAGCTGCGGAATATTGGAAGCAAGCAATTCGTATTGCCCCAAATAACTACATGGAAGCTCAAAACTGGCTCAAAATAACAGGACGTTCTGAAATGGATGTTTTCTTTTAAGACAAACAAAAACAACTATGATTGATCGCGAACAAGTAAAAAAAGTTGCTCATTTGGCTAGATTAGACATTACTCCTGAAGAAGAAGCAGAATTTACTGGTCAACTCAATGATATTTTGGACTATTTTGAACAGTTAAGTGAATTGGATACTGAAAATGTAGCTCCTACTACTAGAGCAATTGAAGTAATCAACATTACTCGCGCTGATGAACTAGAGCCATTTCCCAATAAAGATGCCCTTTTAGCATCTGCGCCAGAACAAGAAGGGCAATATTTCCGAGTGCCTAAAATTATGGCTTCTGACGATAGTTGAGAGCTATAGAAACGATCTATTGACAAAATATCTTTAACAAACTTAACCCCATTCTGATTATGAGTTCAGATCAATAAACCATTGTGACCTAGATCATAGAGACCTTTGTTGGATCAGGGCATAATGTTTACAGAGATAGAGCTATATAACAGGTATTGATTCTTGCCCCAAGTTTAATAAACTCAGGGGTATTTTTTTTAACTGGAGTCGTTTTTCAGAAGCAACAAGAAAGTTAGCTAGTCAAGAGTTGCTTAATGCTTGGGTAATAATTTCTGGAGTTACTTGATCAGTAATAATAACTTTGCCAATTTCAGTAGGCAAAATAAAGCGTACTTTTCCTGCTTTCACTTTTTTATCGTTTTTTACCGTTTCTAAAATATCTTGTACTAAGATCTGGGAAGGAATAACAGTAGGCAATCCTGTTTTAGTAATTAATTCATCTTGCTGTTGTGCTGCTAGTTTTTCCCATAGCCCCATTTCTAGGGCGATTTTTCCCGCAGCAACCATGCCAATTCCTACAGCTTCTCCATGAACTAATTGCTCGTAATTAGTTAAACTCTCCACTGCATGACCAATGGTATGACCATAGTTTAAAATTGCTCTTAAACCCGATTCTTTTTCGTCTTCACTTACTACATCAGCCTTCGCCTGACAAGAACGAGCAATAATGGTTTCTAGTAACTGGGGTTCAATAGTTTCTAGACTGGATAAACTCTCTGCTGCACTAAGTTTGTCGAATAAATCTTTATCCCAAATAATGCCATATTTAATAACTTCTGCCATTCCAGCCCGAAATTCCCTGACAGGAAGAGTTTTGAGAACATTAGGATCAATTAAAACTAATTTTGGCTGATAAAAAGCACCAATCAGATTTTTACCTTTGGGATGATTAACTCCTGTTTTTCCTCCGACAGAAGCATCCACCATTGCCAACAAAGAAGTAGGTACTTGTACGAAATTTACTCCTCTTAACCAAGTAGCAGCAGCAAATCCCGTCATATCGCCAATCACTCCTCCACCCAAAGCAACAAATGTCGAGGAACGTTCTAAATGATAAGTTAAGGCAGTATCATAAACCTGTTGAATAGAGCCTAAATGCTTATGGGTTTCTCCCGCAGGGATTAAGTGAGTGAACACTTCAAAACCAGCTTTTTCTAACGACTTAATGCAGCTATCACCGTAATAATTAAAAATTTCAGGATTAGAAATAACTAGAACCTTGGCTCCTAATTTCAATCTTTGCATCTCTGCTCCTAATAGAGAAAGATTACCAGGTGCGATCGCAATATCATAGGAATTTTGAGGGAGCTTAACGGTGATTCTGGACATTAGTTGAGTAAGTTAGCACATAATCTCTGTCATCTTATCAGAAAGCTCTCCCCTGCCTTAGCTTTATTACAATAAGGTTATTGACATCCTGTTGCAAGACGATGAGCAACTACTAGGAGGCTGGGTTACAAGTATTTAAAACTCCTGGGATCAAAAGTTGATATTTAATTTATCATACTAAATCCGCTTACCAAAGTATACTTTTAGTTTAAAGCATAGAATTAGCTTGAATCTTTCTGAATTGACCGATAGGGAATCCTTTAGGGCTAAATTCTGCATTCTAAATTACCACAAATTTAAAGTGTTGTATCTAAACAGGATTTAGTATCAATGCCCTCTAAAGCCA
>JASJDB010000260.1 GCA_030065315.1 Xenococcaceae cyanobacterium MO_167.B52
GAAAATAAAACCAAAAAACCCCTGGAATAGTTCCAGAGGTTCCCAAATTTGTCATGGCATATTTGACGTTTTGAGTCCAAAGTGAGTTATTTATTTCTACCCATAACTTGAGACTGGAGAACTTTAAACTCTTCTTTTAACTCTTGTCTGCTAGACTCTTTCCACAGATAACGATAAACGAACCAGCCTGTATAGCCCAAACCAATTAATTCAAATAAAGGAGATAGCAGGGGAAAATCATTAATGGCAGCTAAAATTGCTAAAGTTACTTTGACTGCTAGGATTGCCAGAAAAATTAACAGCAAATTGACTAGCAATTTTTCATTATCAGAGATAAATTCTCCTATATAGTCGTATATCTTGGACAAGAAATTCGTACCAATTTCTAACCACTCTTGTACTGGTTTATCCACAGGAGAAGGTTTTGCGATCGCGCCTGGGGATTCTGTACTTAAACCTGGGGATTCTGTACTCAAACCAACAGTGGTGGTAGGGGTTGTTTCTTGAGATTCCATTTAGGCTCACTCCTTTGATTAGATGGTAAATTTTGGCGGGTAGCACCCAGGTAATTGTCTAAGCTTTTAACTGAGTGACTTCCGCCCATATTATCAAACAGTTTCTTGTGCTTGCCCTAACTACAGAAGTAACTGTTAACACTCTTTAAAGAATGTAGCTCAGAAACTACTTGAGTCTATTTATTACCTGTGATTCTTTTACCTCAAGATTAAAACAGAAGATTCTTAAAATAACAAAGATTTAAAGATATTATTGTTATTCTGTTACATAACCATCGCTGGCTCTTGGCTAGAAGCAAAGTTATTACTTCCAACGGACTTGCGACAATGAATTTCACAGGAGTTATTGGGACTTTCTATTAGTTTAACTTTATCTAATTCCACCCCTAACTCAGCAATTGGCGATCGCAATAGTTGAGCAATATAAAGAGCAATGTTTTCGGCAGTAGGAACAACATCAATAAAGTAAGGAATATCTTTATTGAGGAAAGTATGATCAAAAGGCTCTACGACAAGCTGATCAATAACTTCCTGTAGCGCACCTAAATCTACTAACATTCCAGTGCGAGAATCAATTTCTCCCACAACAGACACTTCTAAATGATAATTATGTCCATGTCCATTGGTGCGAGCGCATTTACCATAAATTGCGGTATTCTCCTCTAGACTTAGTTCTGGCTTTGCTAAACGGTGAGCAGCACTAAAATGGGTTTTGACAGTTAAAGATGCTTCCATATTATTTCCTTGATAATCTGCCCAAAGTTCTGGGTGTTCGTAGAGTCTGATATTAACTAAAGATAGATGAGGTAGGAGTTTTTGCCAGATTACTCTGGCAATATTTTCTGTTGTAGGTAGAGTTGTTTGAAATTCTGACCAAGTGTCATTAAGATAAGCGTAATTTAACTGACTAGTAACTTCTTCCTTAATGACCTTTTTGACATTGGAAAGATTTTCTACCATCCCATATTCATCTAATTCTCCTTCTAGAGACACGTAGAGTTCATAATTGTGTCCGTGTCCAGGAAAACGGCTACATAAACCAAATAAACGCTGGTTTTCAGCTTCATTTAGTTCCGGTAGCCAGTAGCGGTGACTCGCCGAAAACTTGGCTCGACGATTAATAGTACATTTCATCAATATTAGTCCAGTGCTGCGGAGTGTAAAGTTAAGTTAACTTCTTTTACAGGATAAACTAATTTGGTTTTGAGTTGTTAACTTTCAACTTAGAGATATTTTCCTTCACTTTCAGGACTTTCGACTTTTGGTAAGCCCATACTGTAGTTACGAAATCTGCCACTTAGGTTATAGCTAATTTCTCCCTTTTGTAATAGAGAACGGGTAAAATGCTCTAAATCTGAACCGATACGGCGGATATTATATTCTGTTAAATCTTCTCCACTATTAGCTTCTACTAACTCATCAAACTTGCGATAGACTTTTTGTAGTGCATCCTCATTCCATTCAAATTCATTGTCAGGATCCACATCAAGAGTTAAAACCTTATCACTATCAACGAACTGTTGATCTTTAATTTCTGCTGTAAAAATACGGATATGGCGGGTGGTAGATTTTAGAAGCATTGTTTCTAGTTAACTATTGAAATTTCTATAATTTGTTTAACTAACTACTAAATTGTAGCCTTGTAAGATATTTTAATTGATCGATAGATAAGTTAGTGGTTAGTAGTTAGTAGCTATATTAAAGTGCGAGTGGGAATTCCCACCCCCTTTAGGGGGCAGGGAGAGGTTCACTCGTTCCTCGTGTCGAAAACGAGCGAGATAACTTTTTGGTCATAGGTTTACATTCCTGATACACAATCTTTATATACCAAGGGTTCTAGGCGTTGTATAATACTTTCAACAGCGCGGTTAGATATGCTTCTTGGCCAGAAGCATCTCCCGCCCTCAATACGCACCTTGAATCTTGAATAGTAGCTATCTGGTTCTACTGAAAAGTCTCCCAGTTGCAGTCCGTTCAGTAGGTAAAAGTTACTGCGGTGGGACTAAGTAGTTTGTACTCTCAAAAGTACAAATAATTGATAGAAAAGTATCTACAACCGAACTTTTTGTTTGGAAGTAGTAGATGGGCAGACACGCCCCAAAGTAGTCTAGGTTAGTTGAAGCGTGCAAGCACTCAAAAAGAGGGGACTTCTGGTTCTAGCCCAAGCTATCAATGTTGCCTAGAAGCTCGCATGGGTTTACCCTGCGAGAGTGTCACTAACTTGAACTACTAATACTAAATCCTGTTTAGATACAACACTTTAAATTTGTGGGAATTTAGAATGCAGAATTTAGCCCTAAAGGATTCCCTATCGGTCAATTCAGAAAGGTTTCAGCTAATTCTACGCTTTAAACTAAAAGTATCTTTGGTAAGCGGATTTAGTATAACACCATACTTGATCTGCCACTAGGCAGATAACTTGAGTATCCTTTAGGGCGTTTTTCCACCCTCGTCTAAAGACAGAGGGCTATCCAAACTCCCGTCTATTTTCTGTATTAACTTCTCAATAGCGTGATTGCTTATTTGTAAGCTTTGATGCACTGCTCTACAAGAGGTTTAACCGCATCCACATCTTCCCAACCAGTGATTTCGGTAACTTTCTTTTCTAGATTTTTATAAGTTCTGAAGAATTCAGCAATTTCATCCAGACGGTGAGAAGCAATATCTTTCAGAGAAGTTACTCCAGCATAACGGGGATCTTTGTCAGGAACGCAAAGAATTTTTTCGTCGCGATCTCCACCATCGATCATACCTAACATTCCAATTGGTCTTGCTGCAATTACACAACCAGGAAAAGTAGGTTGATCCATAATTACCATTCCATCTAAAGGATCGCCGTCATCAGCTAAAGTATTGGGAACAAAACCATAATCAAAAGGATATTGGACAGAAGCATATAGAACGCGGTCTAAAGCAAAAGCATTAATATCTTTATCAAATTCATATTTGTTTTTGCTACCACCAGGAATTTCAATTAGAACATTGAGAATACCAGGTTTGGGTTGAGCAGGAATAAGGGATAAATCCATGAAATTTCTCCGAAAGCTATATTGTTACACTACAAAAGTAATAATCCTCAAGGACAAATTCCCTAGGTTAATTAAGTTATTGGTAATCAGTTATTAAGCATTTAACTAATTACTTTTTTCAGTGAAAGATAGATTTTAGCTCTATCATGAAGCATTTTAACCGAAGATAGGAACTATTGCTGATCTGGTCTTTTATCAGATAATAATTCTCCAATACTAGTAGTATTGCGTCAGATCAGAGATTATACTAAATCCTGTTTAGATACAACACTTTAAATCTGCGGGAATTTAGAATGCAGAATTTAGCCCTAAAGGCACTAAAGTATTCCCTTCGGTCATTCCCTATCGGTCAATTCAGAAAGGTTTAAGCTAATTCTACGCTTTAGACTAAAAGTATACTTTGGTAAGCGGATTTAGTATCATCTGTTAGATCCTGAAACTTCTGGTGCTCAAAATTACTGGTCGTAAGAATACTCAATCTTTTATTCTTCGAGAGGATTAGACTGCAAGACTGTTCGGTTAGAAAAATTGTCTGTTGAGAAAGAGAGAGAGAAGAACGTCCTTCGGAGGATGGAGAAGGTGGAGAAGAAGGGGAGGATAAGGGAGCAAGACTTTCTCCACTCTCTGCCCACACCCTTACAACTGTATGATTTTTAGATTTTAACGGAGAAATCAGACAAGGGGGACAAGGAAGTCCTAAAGGATTCCTAAAGGATACACCTTCGGATAACCGCTGCCCCTTCTGGTAGAGATGCCCCTTCTGGTAGAGCTGCCCCTACGGGTAGAGCTTCGCAAGCGCAAGCGCATAACAAGGAGACAAGGGGGAGAAAGCTTGTTTTTTCGTTAATTATTAGGGTAATGAAAACCCAATTATTAAAAACATACCCCTGAAAGCCACACTCCCCCCTCTCTCTTCCATACTTCCCACACCTCCCACTATCCCTAATTTCATTAAGTTTTTAGGCTTATCCGAACAGTATTGTCGTATCACGCTGATTGCAATTGCAATACAGATCTGGGGCTTCTGCAAAATTAAGCTAAAAGAAAAGCAGCTCCCAATCCCGCAGCGATTTCTTCAGGGGAAATTTGACCATCACCATTCATATCTAGAGCATCAAACACTGCATCAGTACCAGCCCATTCTTCACGGGTAATAAATCCATCCCCATCAAGATCATAAACTCGGAATACTTCCTGAGCAGCACGACTGACGGTGGCTTCTCCTTCTAGACGCGCCAAACGCTCTGTTAAGAGTTTCTCTAGGGCAATTAAAGCTTTGGTAAAACCTTGGATCCCCTCAGCTAGTTTTTCTGATGCCATCCGATCTTCTGAGTGCATTTTCTCAAAAGTCGCTTTGTCCATTTCTATTTTGGTAATGTCAGCGGTGGCTGCTGATTCTGGAGCTAATTTTCGGGGTAATTCTGCTTCTGTAGATTGTAATTGTTCTAGCAGTTTGGGAGAAATGGTTAACAAGTCGCAGCCAGCTAACTCAGTAATTTCCCCAATATTACGGAAACTTGCCCCCATTACTTCGGTTTTATAGCCAAATTTTTTGTAGTAGTTATAGATCTTAGTTACTGATAGTACCCCAGGGTCTTCCGCTGGAGGATAACTATCTCGTCCCGTGTCTTTTTTATACCAATCTAAAATTCGCCCCACAAAAGGAGAAATGAGAGTGACTTGGGCTTCAGCACAAGCAACAGCTTGATGGATACCAAAAAGTAAGGTTAGGTTGCAGTGAATGCCTTCTTGTTCCAAGATTTCTGCTGCCTTGATCCCTTCCCAAGTAGAGGCAATTTTAATCAAAATGCGATCGCGTGAAATGCCCGCAGCCTCATATTGGGAAATGAGATAGCGAGCTTTTTCTAGAGTAGCTTCGGTATCGTAGGATAGTCTGGCATCGACTTCCGTAGATACTCTCCCTGGTATAATCGCTAAAATTTTCAACCCAAAAGCTACCGCTAGGCGATCAAAAGCCAGAGTCACAACTTCCGAGGTGGAAGCATCCTTACCTAAGTCTGCCCTTGCTTGTTTGAGAGTATCATCCACAATTTCTTGATACTGGGGCATTTGAGCTGCTGCCGTAATCAAGGAAGGATTGGTTGTGGCATCTCTGGGGGTAAAGGTTTCAATTGCCTGAATATCTCCCGTATCTGCTACAACGACAGTTACCGCTTTGAGTTGTTCTAGTAAATTGCTTGCCATGTTTGATTCCTAGATATTTTGCGCTATTTGTTCTTGGTTATTTGTCTAAAAACTAAGGTAATTAAAGACTTATACCAGTATTTTTAATCCCCACAATGGGGGACTAGGAACATAAGTGAATTATCTGCTAACTAAACTAATTCTTTGACTTTGTTCATAATGCCTACAGGATCAATACCTTGATAGGGATACTGTTCCCAAAGACCACCACAACCTTCTTTATGAGTGCCGAGGTAGGCAAATTTCGGGGTTAAACCGCGCTCTAGTAACCAAGAACCCATCCGACTACCCAATCCTGTGCGACGGTTAAAAGCCTCAACTACCAAGACAAAGGGAGCTGCACCCATCTGAGCCAGCATTGATTCATCAATGACGTTTAAAGTAGATTTATTAACTAACCCCACATCTATTCCTTCTTGTTTGAGTCTTTCTACCGCATCTAAGGAACGATAAAGAGCCTCACCAAAGCTAATGATATAACCAGCAGTTCCCTCTCGCACTATTTCATCTTTACCAGGGACAAAGGTATAACCATCACCATAAAGATCGTTGCCATCAGCATCCAGGATATTGGGGGTTTTGGAGCGAGTGGAGAAAATAAACCGTAGCCCGGGATCGCTAAAGATGGCTTTGACACAAGCTTGCATCTGATTGGCATCAGCAGGAAAATATAATCGGGTTTCGTAGCCGTCATCTAAGCCATTATCCGCAAACATATTATTTAAACCAAAATGGCAGGTGTTATCAGCCATGTCATCGATCCCAGAGTGGGAAAAATGACAGAGGAGATTGGAATAGTTGAGTCTTGCCATTGTAATTTCGGAGATGCACATCTCTAAGAAGGCACTAAAGGTAGCAAAAATTCCTTGCTTCCCTTGCTCCATGCCAAAGCCCGCAGCAGCAGAAAGATTGCCTCGTTCCATAATTCCAGCACTGACGAAGATTTCGGGATAAGCTTGGCGAATCTGTTTTAAACCACAAGAACCTTCTAAGTCGCTGTCAATGCAGACTATTTTTTCTTTCCGTTCGGTTTCGCTCATCTTGCTGAGGATATCAACTACGGAATCACCAAAGACATTGCGGTTAGAACCGATTTTGTCTCCCGAACCAATAAAGGTATAGTTATGCTTGGGTTTAACAATTCCTTTGAGATATTCAACAGCAGCAGTTTGTCCTCTGGCTTCTAAATGAGCGATCGCTAAATCGACAGAAATTACGTCATGACCATGGGGCGATCCCTCTAAGCCTTTGATACCTGGGCACATCTTCCGCTTATTAACCAGGGCAACAGGACCAGAAATTGTCACAGCTTCGCACATCCGACGGTATAGTTCATCGACATCTTCTCCTGTTCCTTCATCGATGGTAAGTCCGTGACCAGCTAGAGTATTGGCAACATGAAAACCTTTGGCATACTCTGAAGGATGTCCCGCAATGGTCACATCATTATCATCAATCAACAATTTTACATTGAGATTTTGAGACACTGCCAAACGGGCTGCTTCTGCATCATTGCCTTCTTGTTGGGAACCATCAGAACCTAAACAAAATACTACTTTATCGGGATTGGCTATGGCTACACCGTTGACATAGGGCCACATATGTCCTAATCTTCCAGAACTAAATTTAACTCCTGGGGTTAGTTCTAACTCTGGGTGTCCTGGTAACTTAGAATGGGCTGCACGGTAATTGAGCAGATT
>JASJDB010000261.1 GCA_030065315.1 Xenococcaceae cyanobacterium MO_167.B52
CTAGCCCCATTCCCCGACCGCATTCCGCGGTCAGCTTTCGCTGCGCCAGCGCGGCGCATGAGGAACGAGTGAACCTATCTATCTTGCCTTCAGAGAGGCATCAAGTGAGCGCAACAGGGACTTTGCTCCATCTACCTATAGCTTGACCCACGATAGCCAACTCTTTCATCACCCGATCAAATTTATCAGGATTGAGGGATTGTGGACCATCAGATAAAGCTTTAGCTGGGTTAGGATGCACCTCGATCATCAGAGAATCTGCTCCTCCTGCGATCGCAGCTTTTGCCATATCAGGGACATATTCTGCTCTTCCTGTACCATGACTGGGATCGAGCATGATAGGTAAGTGGGTTAAAGTCCGTAATACAGGTAAAACTCCAATATCTAGGGAATTACGGGTATATTTACTATCAAAAGTCCTAATTCCTCGTTCACAAAGAATTACATTAGGATTTCCTGCTGCTAGGATATATTCTGCTGCCATCAACCACTCGTCAATAGTGGCGGACATTCCTCGTTTTAGTAATACCGGTTTGTCTTGTGCGCCTACTTTTTTCAGTAGGGGGAAATTCTGCATATTTCTTGCTCCCACTTGCAGCACATCAGCTACAGCAGCAATTTTCTCCACATCAGCAGTATCCATGACCTCAGTTATAATTCCTAAACCGCTAGCTTCTCTGGCTGCTGCTAATAACTCTAAAGCACTCTCGCCGTGACCTTGGAAAGAATAGGGAGAAGTACGAGGTTTATAGGCTCCGCCTCGCAAAAACTTAGCTCCTGCATCTCGGACTCTTTTCGCAGTAGTAATGATCATTTCTGCGTTTTCTACTGAACAAGGTCCAGCCACAACCACTACAGGATGATTTTTACCAAAAGTCACATCACCATTAGGAGTAGAAACTGTTACCTCACTCGGTTCACCGTGACGGAATTCGAGACTAGCTCGTTTAAAAGGTTTTTCTACTCGTAAGACTTCTTCGATCCAAGGACTAATTTCTTGTAATTGCAAAGGATCGAGAGAAGCGGTTTCTCCCACCAAGCCAATTACTACTTTATGCTTACCAATAATTTTTTCTGGTGTTAGTCCCCAGGTTTCTAATTCCTGACAAACTTCTGCGATCGCAGATTCTGGAGAACCAACTTTCATGACAACTATCATATAGAATGTTACTGAAATTTAATAACTACTGTCGTTATGGTAATCATTTTTGTGGGTAAACGGCAGCAGTTATTAGTATTTATAACTTTGAGATTTTAGCCAAAAGTAGTTTTATTCCAGCCCCAAAGATGTCTTTGGGCATCAGTAAATTCAATATAGATGCGATTAGCATTAATACCTAATTTATCTTCAATTGTTTGACAAAAATCTTCACTCATGGCTTTAGTTTGGTTAGAATTCATCGTACCGATGTTTTTTACTTCTATATAACAAACAGGCTCAAAAGTACCGCCAAAGGTCATAGAAATATCAGACTCAAAAATAGTCATGACATAGGATTCTGGTTTACTAAAGTGTTTTGCTACTTTAGCTGATAAAGTTGTAAGTAAACTCTCAATATCGGCTTTTTCTGGATTGGCAACAGATGACTGAACTTTGATGAGTGGCATTGATTGACTTTTAAACTCTATATCTTTCTAGTAGCTCATTTTACTTTAAAACTGGGTCCAGCTTTCAATTAGTTAAGTCAATTTTGATTGGTAAGAATTATCGAGCTTCCTGTCTTTTATTATTAATTTTTAGTTATTGGTAATTCTTCTCCTATAATTTAGGATTATAATTTAACCAAGAACAATCAATCATCATTAAATACCCCCATAATAGGAGCGAGAATGGCACCAAAAACAAACCCTCCTGCGTGCGCCCAATAGGCTACCCCTGACATACCTTCTGGCATACCTAAAGAAGCTACACTACTAATGGCTTGTTGTAAAAACCAGAAACCGAGAAAGAAAACCGCAGGAATTCTGACTGTAGTAATAAAAAAGCCTAGGGGTAGTAAAGTTTCGATTTGGGCTTTAGGATACTTAATTATATATGCTCCCATAACTCCTGCGATCGCGCCAGATGCTCCAATAGTAGGGACAGTAGATTCCATGCCAAAAAACCAATGGGTTAAGCCAGCTAAAATTCCACAAATCAGGTAGAATATCAAAAATTTTAAATGCCCCAAGTCTTCTTCAATATTATTGCCAAAAGTCCAAAGAAACAGCATATTAAAGCCAATGTGCATTAGTCCTCCATGAAGAAACTGAGAACTAATCAAGGTGAGAATTTCAGGAAAAGATTGACTTGAGGTGATTCCATCTAAACTATTACTCAACTGTTGAGGAATAACAGCATAAAGCTGAAAGAACTCCCCCAAACCAGAACCTAAACTAAGTTGATGAAGAAAAACAACTACATTAATAGTGATTAAAATATAAATGACAATAGGAGTGGTGTGGCTTGGATTATTATCCCTGAGAGGAATCATGTTATAGAGTGGTCAACCTTGAACAACTTGTTTAAGAGTAGTAAATGTTTCTAAGCCAATCAGACCTTGACGATAGCCTTTTTGATTAGACATACCCAAAAATACTGCTTCTCCACAATTAGGGTTACGGGAAAAACGAGGGGAAGCATTGACATATACTAACGCGCTATTAATGTTTTGGATAAAGTTACGGCTTTCTTGATAGGATTCTGTAATTAAACAATCTGCATGACCGCTACTGTAACGATTGATCCAAGATATAGCATCTGTTAAAGTTTCCACACTGCGAAAAGAAACGATGGGAGCAATATAGGGTTTGCCCCATTCTGAAGCGGGCATTGGTTGCAGATACTCAGAGAATTCGAGGCATAATTGGGCATCCCCCCGTAATTGGAACCCATTTTCCTGAAGACTGGTAAATAAAGTAATCAGGGAAGAGGATTTTTTACTCTCATGAATCAAAACTTTTTCGATCGCATTTACGGCATCTGGTTGTCCCTTATGGCTGTCGATAATAGCATCGCGGGTCAAATCCAAATTTCCACTGGCAGACCAATATAAATAGCAATTACCAATAGCAGTGGGTAAAACTGGTGCAGTGGCTTTTTCTGTAACTTTTCTGACTAAACTAGGACGACCGTAGGGAATAATCAAATTTATATATTTGTCTTGGACAACCAATTCTTCAATGGAACTTCCTGTTTCTGGCAAAATTACCTCAATACACCGAGGTGGGAGCTCGATTTCTGCCAAAGATTCCTCAATGATTCCGCTTAAAGCTAAATTAGAATTACTGGCTGTGCTACAGCCCCTTAAAATCAAACCATTACCAGTTTTTAAGCACATTCCCGCAGCAATCATCGCTAGTTCAGGAAAAGCTTCATAAACTAGGGCAATTGTACCTAAAGGTACCAATTGACTATAGGATTGACCAGGTTCTAGCTGATAGGGTGCATTAATCAGCCTGCTGGTCAAATCGGCAGATTTAGCTAGTTGCTTCAAGATAGACACAGTGGTTTCTAATCTTTCGGGAGTGAGTTTGAGCCAATCGAGCATTAATTCTGATACTGCCATTTCCCGACTCATTTCTAAGTCGAGAGTATTTGCTTCGAGAATTTTGTCAAAACTAGCTTCCATGTTTTTAGCTAGTGCTGCAATTCCTTCTCTGCGAGATACTCCTGAAGTCATTGCGAGTTTTCTACCCGCTTGGTAACTGTGCTTGGCAATTGTCAGTGTTAAGTTTGATGAATTATCCATTCTCCTCCCGTCATGTCCAATTGCCCTTAATGGCGGTATGCTGCCCAAAGTACAATTATCAAGGTAGCAATTAGTAAAGAACAAGCTATTCCCCAAAAAATAATATTTTCCGAAGAAAGTTGATACAGCACTATGGGCAAAGCAATAGCTGTAATTAAAGGTAATAGCACAATTATGATAAATAAAAAAGATAAAGATTTACCCTGCACCCCAGGATAAACATTTGCCCAACGATTACCAGTCCACCGCCAAAGTTGTTTATGATAGATGGACGAGAGTTGTTCGATCATCTGACCGTCTTCTTTAACCACAAAGATTTGTTGACAGCGATCGCAACCAAGGGCTTCAGTGAGGATAATTGGCTTGAGACGACCCCTACGTCGGCAAGGGCAGGGATAATCATTTTTTAAACTTATTTTTTGAGTTCGGTAGGAGCGCACAATAGTTATCAAAAGTGAATTGGTATATGCAATTATTAGTTTTTAATCTATATGTATATTAATATTGCTTTTTGTTTGGGGATACCTGAATCTGAAGTTTATTTTAATAAAGTTTGCAGATCTTGCTCAAACTAAGTTGCTCTTTGATTAAGTAATGTTTTTTTGCTTACCAAGATTGTTTAAATAGAAATTAAATTAACTTTATTTGTAACTAAAATCTATTAAACTGAGAGGCTGGTTCTAGTATAATCTGGTAATAAATAATGGCTCTAATCAATATTCGTGGGGTGAATCATTATTATGAATGGATTTCCCAGTCTCCTTCGGAAATCGGTTCTAAGCCCGTAATGGTATTTATTCATGGCTGGGCTGGTTCTGGAAGATACTGGAAAAGCACCGCATCAGCTTTAACATCCGATTTTGATTGCTTAGTTTACGATATGAGAGGTTTTGGTCGTTCCAGATTACCTGAAAATCCCCCTAATCTGAGCTACGAATTAGAAGAATATGCCGAAGACTTGGCAGTTTTGTTAAGAAAACTCAATATTAACAAAATATTTTTACAAGCCCATTCTATGGGCGCGTCTGTTGGAGCTTTATTTCTTAATCGATATCCCAACTACGTTAGGCAAGCTATCCTAACTTGTAATGGGATTTTTGAGTACGATGAAAAAGCTTTTGCTGCCTTCCACAAATTTGGTGGTTATGTAGTTAAGTTTCGTTACAATTGGTTCTTAAAAATTCCCTTTGCAGATCAACTATTCATGGCAAGATTTTTATCTCGTCCCATTGCTAAAAGCGATCGCATTGAATTTTTAGAAGACTTTTTATTAGCTGATTATGAATCCGCTTTAGGTACTATCTACACCTCAGTGAGTAAAAAAGCCGTAGAAGAAATGCCGAAAGAATTTGCTAAAATCTCTGTTCCTACACTGATGATTTCTGGGGAAAAAGATCGTATTATTCCCGCAATTATGGGTAAAGAAGCTACCAAACTTAATGATAAACTGATCTATGCAGAAGTTCCTAATACTAGTCATTTTCCTATGTTAGAAGACCCAAGTAGCTATTTACAAATATTAAAACAATTTTTGCAAATTAATACTGTAGTAATTTAATCAAGATTTTTAATAAAGATTTAAGAATTTTAAAATTCTAGTCCAAATCAAGAAAATCCTTCTATTCTATTAAGTAGATAGAAACAAATTCTCAATCAACTATTAGTAATCAGAAAATAGGTCGAAACATTCTGTATTCAGTGGTTTATCTATTATCAACAATCATGAGAGCGACTTCTAACTTACTGTTTTCTATATTGCTAAGTGCAACTATTAGTTTTATTTTGCCGATGATCTTGATTGGGATATTATTAGGTTGTTCTCTTATTCTTGGTATCCTACCTTACGGAATTTCTCTATTAGGGGAGCAAGCTGCTGCCATGATTTTTGAAATTCTAGCTATTTTTGGCAACGGCAAGCCCTTTGCTGGTGTAATTACTCTAGGGATCACTAGCTGTATTGTGGGTATCTTATTTGATTTATTTAATTTTTATCGCTACCGCACTTTTGGTGACTAGTTAAGCTATGACAATAAAGTGCAAGAAATAAGCTTCTCTACCTTCACAACCCATACACTTTGAGATTGTCTAGATTATTCTGATTACCTCTTCTGACTTGACCGAAGGGAATCCTTTAGGGCTGACTTGAACCTCGCCAAAAAACTTTTTGAGCAAATCCTATTTAAGAATCAGAACTGGACAGTGAGATAAGCGCACTACTCGCTCTGCTACTGAACCGAGTAAAAAGCGACTTACACCTTTGCGTCCATGGGAAGGCATAATGATTAAATCTACCTTAGTTTCTTGAGCATAATCAACAATTGCAGTGCTGGGATCGCCAATTTCTACTTTAATTTGAATTCCCTCATATCCCATTTCACTGAGCTTATTATGCAGCAGGGTTTGAACTTTTTCTTTCCGTTTATCGTCATCTTCCATGACCATAGGATACTCTTGATTAAGGGGGGGAATAACATGAATTACCTGTAGGGATGAAATATTTTCCACGTATTCTCTAGCAGGAGAGATTGCCTGGTAAGACAATTCAGAAAAATCAAGAGGAATTAGAACAGATTGCTTTTTAAGCCAACTCATAATTTACTTCAGATAGTGATTTAAAATTAATAATGAATGATAAACCATTAACCATGAACAATCAACAAATAACTAATGGTATCAAATCAACTTAGTTGTTACCTTAACATCATATTCTTCTTCAAAAATTATTTTTTTATAATCTAAACTCCACAATTCTAAAGCACATTCATCTCCGATTTCTTGAGGACGTAGATGTAATTCCAATTTCCTATCTATAGGGTGCCAATGGCATTTAAGTTCTGAGATTGTCGGTTTTTTTCTCCTATCTAAAGCTACGGCTAAACGTAAAATTGCACTGAGTTGACGCACCATTAGCTGTTGTTGTTTATGAGGCAATTTATAATAGGATTCATGTTTTTTCTTGGGTTTACTTTTACGGTGATAGCGGGCGATATTAGCGATTAATTCTAAATCTAATTCGGTGAACCCAAGTAATTCAGCATTGCGAATCAGATAGTAAGAATGTTTGTGATGAGCAGAATGACTAATATATAGACCACAATTGTGCAAAATAGCAGCACTCCAGAGTATATCCCTGGCTGAATTTCCCCAACAGTGTAGCTTGTTTTGAGTCTGGTCAAAAATACTGAGGGCAAAATTAGCAATTCTTTGGCTGTGATCTAAATCAACTTGATATTTACGAGCAATTTTAATTACATTACGATTTTTAACTTCATTTTGATATTTGAGACGATCATTAATCAAGCCATTGCTTAACATCCAATCAACTATAATTCCTTCCCGCAAAGCTCTCTCGCATATAGTGATGGAATCAAGCTTCAGCATTTTCATTGTTTCCAGTAAAATTAAAGCCCCAGGAAGAATAATTTCTGCTCTGTGGTCAGAAATACCAGGAATATTGTATCTTTCTTCATAAGTCATTTTGGCTAACTTGTTAGTAATCGCTTCTAAGTCCTGGTAACTAACTTCATAACCATTGATCGGATTGGGAACAGTCCCATATTTTTTGAGCCCATGAACTGCTGCTAGGGTTTCAATGGTACCAGAAGTCCCTACCAGACGGGGGGTTTCATTAAGTTGTAATTGTTGCCAAATTTCATCGGTAGAACGTTCTAATTTACCTCGAATATAGGCTTGGAGATAATTTAACTC
>JASJDB010000262.1 GCA_030065315.1 Xenococcaceae cyanobacterium MO_167.B52
TGATTAATTTGTAGAGCAATTCCTCGGACTGAGCGATCGCCGTACCAGAGCCAAAACATAATCTTTACATATTACATTTTGACGTGCGGAAAGAAAACATAAAGCACAAGGCTCAAGTATTGATTATTGCTTTGTTGATGTTGCAGATATGCGCCAATGTCCCGACTTACAAAAGATACTCTACACTGCTTTGACTCGCATTAAGAAAACTGCTTTTATCCCTCAATAATTATGTGGCAATTAAAACAAACTAAACAATGTAAAACTTGTCCCTGGCGAAAAGATACTACGGTTAAAAATATCCCTAGTTACTGTCCAGAGTTACACAAGGATTTACAAGATACTATCGCAAATGAATCATCTGTAGAACAATTATCTGAAGGTTAACCAAGATAGAGAAAAAACATAAGCCAAAACAGGATAGAGTACCCTATAGGCTTACTGACTCTCAAAAATACTCAATTACACAATATGTCAAAAAGTGCTTAAAGTCTGACTTGCCGATCACCATCAAAGAGATTCTGTACTATCTAGGATTAGACCCTAACCATCAAGGACAGCAACAACAAGTAGCATATGTCCTTAAAACTCAAAATTTAATGAAGGCAAGACGAAAAATTAACAACAAGGTAACATCCGTGTGGATTGAACGGAACAAATAAAAACAGAGTGATTCCTTGATTTGACAAATTTACTTGAGTCTCGTGTAATGCGAGGCTTTTTTATTGGGGGTATATAAAAAAACTTTGGGCTATGGGGTTGACAAGATTGCCCTTTTAGTATATGGAAAGAAGTTTACTCATTTTTTTACTCACTCATGAAGATTTAATAAACCCCATTTACTACCCGTTTAGGTGTGTGGGAATAATAAGGAAGTGGGTGTAATTTGGGTGTAAATGTTAAATGGTGTTTAGAAGGTCACGAGTGAAAGTCGCAGTATATAGAGATTGAGAAGAAATGGAGTATACGAGACTCGAACTCGTGGCCTTCTGAATGCCATTCAGACGCGCTACCATCTGCGCCAATACCCCTTATTATAATATAAACATATCACAATATGCTTAGTTAGTTACAGTAAGCAATTATTACTATAAAAAACTTTACGATTATATGAGATAACTAATACAGTTACCCATGAGAAAATAAACAACTAACATAGCAGCAGCAGAAGCAGCTACTAGGGTTCCTGCAAGCATAAAAGAGAACTTTTTATGATCTATTGCTTCTTGCATCAGATGCAAAGACCAAGCTACTAAAGCAATATCAAATATGAGAATTGGGATGAGCATTTTTTACAAAATGTAAAACTTTATCTATCTTAATACATATTTTTATGGATTATGGGGGGGTTTACCAGGCTTTATATTTTATTAATTAATGGAGTTTAGCTATATCGAATAGGGACTTCACGTTTTTCCAGGAAGTTTTTGACTTCATCTATAGTTAATTGTCCATAATGCAATAAAGAAGCAAGTAATGCTGCTTCTGCCTTGCCCTCACTAAAAGCTTCATAGATATGTTGACAGTTTCCTGCTCCACCAGAAGCGATTACGGGAATTTCTACTTGTTCGGCGATAGTACGAGTAAGTTCTAAATCATAGCCTGCTTGGGTACCATCGGCATCCATGCTCGTGACTAGTAGCTCTCCTGCACCTCTAGAGGTTACTTCTTTAGCCCAAGCGATCGCGTCTAATCCCGTATTTTCCCGACCACCACGAACATAAACGTCCCAACCTGGATTACTAGGATCTTTGCGTCTTCTAGCATCGATCGCGACTACGATACATTGAACGCCAAAGCGATCGCTTGCCCGATTGATTAAGTCAGGATTTCTGACGGCTGCGGAGTTAATACTAACTTTATCTGCTCCTGCTCTAAGTAATTTTTTGATAGTTTCTAAGGATTGAATACCTCCACCAACAGTAAGAGGAATAAATACTTGTTCTGCTGTTTGATAGACTACATCAAAAATAATGCCTCTGTCTTCATGAGTAGCGGTAATGTCTAGAAAGACCAACTCATCCGCACCAGCATCATTGTAAGCCTTTGCTAGTTCTACAGGATCGCCAGCATCTTTAAGGTCAACAAAATTAATTCCTTTTACTACTCTTCCCGCCTTAACATCCAAACAAGGTAAAATTCGTTTCGCCAGCATATTAATTAAGATTTTTTTAATACCATTACCATACCAGCACAAAAGGAAGAAAAAGAGAGTTTTAATTTTTTCTGGAACCTAAATATAACTCTCCCACTTTCGGATTATTGAGTAATTCTGTTCCTGTCCCTTCAAAGCGATCGCAGCCATTTTCTAAAACATAAGCTCGATTTGCCATCATAAGGGCTTTTTTGGCATTTTGTTCTACTAAAACAATAGCTTTGCCCATTTGATTAATTGCCTTAATTTGTTCAAACACTCCATTGACCAAAATCGGAGATAAAGCAGCAGAAGGTTCATCTAATAGTAGTAGATCGGGATCGAGCATTAATGCTCTTCCCATAGCCAACATTTGTCTTTCCCCTCCCGATAGAGTTCCTGCTTTTTGATCACGACGCTCTTTGAGACGGGGAAACATTTGATAAATTTGTTCTTTGAGAGATTTTAAGGAGCCTTGACGGATAAATGCACCCATTTCCAAATTTTCTTCTACAGACAGAGAAGGGAAAACATTTTTAATTTGGGGGACATAGCACATTCCTTTCCTAACGATTTGATTAGATTTCAAGCCAACAATATTTTCTCCCTGAAATTGAATACTCCCTTGATTGGGGGTAAGTAATCCGAATATTGCTTTGGCTAAGGTTGATTTTCCTGCTCCATTAGGTCCTATAACTGCAACTAACTCTCCTTGAGCAACGCGAAAATTAATGCCTTGCAAGATATTCAAATCTTGTATGTATCCAGCATAGACATTTTCGACTTCTAAAATATTGTTACTCATTTTGTAGCAACCTAATGAATTACTAAATTGTTGGTAAAGGCAATAGGGAATAGGGAATTAGGGAATAGGGAACAAAAATTCTCTCATATCATTGAGGATTGCTATGAACCTATCCCACTATTGATCTGACATTAATCTCGGACACGAAAAACTAACATTTCACTCTTACATTTTCAACAATTTTGTGATTTTAAAAAGCTGAAAAACCCTAAAAATTGATTAGTGGGATAGGTTCATACTAATTGCTGCTTTAATTATTCCCAATCATCATCAGCCAATTGCTTATTTAATTGATTAATAGCTAATTGAATTACTGGCTTAACTGCTGAATCTGATTCTACAGCTAAAGCCTTTTGTAAGGTTTCAATAGAATTAGAATCGCCAATTTTCATGAGAGCTAAAGCTGCGGATTTACGGCTCGCTGATTCTGGAAGTTGCAATAACTCTAGTAATTGGGGAATAGCTGGTTTATATCTTAAGTTTCCCAGGGCTGCTGCTGCTTCACTGCGAACATTAACGGACGAGTCGGATAGAGATTGTAACAAGAGGTCAAAAGCCCTATCTTCTGGTTGTTCTTCGGCTATTTTAGAAATTGCCCCTACTACTGCACTACGGACTTCTTCTATCTCAGAATTGTAGGCTTGATAGATGGTTTCTTTACCCTTGGAGCCGATAAACGCTAACGCCCAAGCTGCATGACCTTTAATAGTCTCATCGTTATCAGGAGAGGCTAAAATTTCCAGCAGGGGGGATACTGAACCTTCTCCAATGCGAGCTAAAGCTCCGACGGAGGAATTTCTTACTACTTGATCTTCGTCATGCAAAAAGGCTTGTAATAGAGGGGGAATAGTGACAGGATCGGCAATGAGAGTGAGGGTTTTCGCTGCTGCTCGTCTTACTACCTCATTACTGTGATGAGCTAGAGCCTCGACCAAAAACGGAATTGCAGGTTGTCCTACTCTTCCTAAAGATTCGGCAAAACCCAATCGCACCATTCCTCTGGTATCTCCCATACACTCTACCATCTGTTTGAGAATTTCGCGATCGCTGGTATCAAAGGTTTGATCGACTGTTTCTTGCTTTACTTTTGCTAGTAAGATATCTGTTTGTTCTTGGGAGAGGGATTTAAGGGTATTGCTCATCGTTGATTGTTCATCGTTGATTGTTCATGGTTGATTTGAGAAAGGCTATATTCTCCTAATCTAGAATGGGAGTTTATCAAATGTCTGGAGCAAATTATTTACACATTCGTGAATTGGCACTAACAATATCAACCAGGTAATTAATTTTATAGAACTAGCTATTAGTTTTTAGTATTGTGTATTGGTTACGCAGAGCTTCTAATTTGCCATCAATTTGATCGAGTTGGGGCTGAAGTTGAGTCATGACTTGTTTTTTTGATAACTTAGCTTTCTTGGCAGTCTCTAAGGTATCGTTGAGTAGTCTTTCCCGATATTGTTCAAATTCTTGGATTAGTTCTGCTAGTTCTTCTGGTGTAACGGTGGAGTTGGATGTTTCAGTCATGATTGTTGGTTTTTTCAAATAACTTTTAAAAATTTTTATCCTTAGATATTGTCAGATACTACCACTAACTAACAAACCTGTTGTTAACAAGACTTTAAATTTCTGAGATGGGAGCACTGAACCGATAAACTAAATAACTATTAAAGAAAATTATATAGATAGATAGTTGGATATGGATAATAGATTTACCAATATGTTTGGTTTAACAGAGGATCAAGCGATCGCGATGTTAAAAAAACCGTTGGCAGAATTGGAGGATAAATCCGAGCGTTATGCTGCTGCTTCTCACCTAGTTGGTTTTCCCACACCAAGGGGGATTCAAGCTTTAATTGAAACTATAGAAGATCATAACTCTGATATGTATCATCGCATCGCTAGGCGTAAGGCGGTAGAAAGTTTGGGGAAAATGAAGGCTAAACAGGCTTTACCCACAATTACTAGTTGTTTAGATGATAGTGATTCTTATACGGTAGAAAATGCGGTATGGTCGATCGGTGAAATTGGTACCGACAATCAAGATATCTTAGAAGCCATAGCTGATTTATTAGAAAGAGATGGAGCAAGTAAACGCTTAATAATTCAAACTTTAGCAAAATTTAACTATAAGCCTGCTTTAGATCGTATTAAGCTTTTTATAGATTCTGAAGACGAAACTATTGCTAGTACTGCGATCGCAACTGTGGCAAGTCTCACAGAAGATTACAGCGAAATGAGTAAGGTGGTAGATTTTTTACAACATAGCAGCGTTAATGCACGAAGACTCTGCATTCAAGATTTAATCGATACTAAATACTATGATGCTATTCCCCACATTTCTAAATCACCTATCTCTCTAGTGTTTCGTCTTAGGGGAATTAAACTGTTGGCGGAAGCAGGAATTCCTGAAGAAAAAATCACCTTTGCTGAAGTCGAACCCTATATAGATCGAGTGATTTGCGATCGCCCTTACGATTTGGAAATGGTACACGAATACGATGATAAACCATCCCTAGAATTCCTGATCAGAGAACTATATCAAACTGACTTTGGACGCTGTTATCTAGCAAGTCAAACCTTACTAGAACTCTATCCAGATGAAGCTCCCCAAGCCTTAATACAAACCTATCAAACAGAAGCGAGAAGTGATTATGGCGCACATTATCACGTAGTTAAACTTCTAGGATGGCTCAAATATCAGCCAGGAAAACCCATAATTTTAGAAGCTTTCCACAATACCCAACCCCAATTTCGTAAATCTCGCGGTGCTGCTGCGATCGCACTTGCTAATTTAGGAGCGACAGATGGGATTCCTTTGTTACAAGAAAGCATTAAAAGCCCCATATTTGACTTGAAATATGCTTCTTTACTTGCATTGGAACAATTAGGAGCCAAAGATAGTTGGTCTATGTTGAAAGATGATCCAGATTTAATTATTAGAGAGAAAGTTAGTGGTTAGTAGTTCGAGGTAGTAATTGGGATTCAAGGCAACAGGGAACAGGGAATAGGGAACAGTCAAGAAAACTGGAGAACTTAACTCTTACCGCGCCCTTCGGGCTGTTTATTTCTGACTTCGTGAATCTTACTCTTACTGTTGCTTGTTCCGAAGGGACAGAATTGTTTAAGTACTGTTAAGCAAGATCTTACTAGTTTATCGAT
The DNA here is from genome assembly GCA_030065315.1 of Xenococcaceae cyanobacterium MO_167.B52. Lineage (GTDB taxonomy): Bacteria > Cyanobacteriota > Cyanobacteriia > Cyanobacteriales > Xenococcaceae > JASJCP01. The sequence continues at coordinate 6,099 of JASJDB010000262.1, forward strand.
TTGTTTGATTTGTTTTGATTTGAGAACCAAATCCCTGTATAGTTATATTTGGGTTAAGAGCAAGTTAAGACTTCTTATTTTAGTTTGATTTGTAAGGATGTCCTCTGTCCTATGCTGAAGCGGATGCCTTAATCAAGCTCACAGATATTATTTTTTGTTTCGACAAGTTGACTTTAATTAATTGGTATTACTCATGTCAAAAGAAACACCTGCTTTATTTGGCAAAACAAAATTATTGGAAGGTCAAATTGATGAATTTCTCGATAAAGTTGCGGAAGGAGCAATTTATTTTGAACGAGGAATTACAATCTTTCTTGAAAAAGAGAAAGTCTCAAAAGCTTGTGAGGAGAAAATATCACAAATTACTACTCTTAAAGAAAGATGTAAGGAATTGCGTCGTTCTATTGTCAATACTCTCTATAGTGAGATGTTAATTCCTGATTTTAGAGCTGATGTTCTGAGGTTATTGACGGATTTGTTTTCTCTTCTCGATGCAATGGGCAATAATTTTCAGGCATTAATGATTGAACAGGGTCAAGCAAACCAAATGGAAGAGCGTATAACCCAACAAGAAATTGAACTTACTATCAAAGAATTTTTAGAATTGGTAAAAGTAGTAGTGAAAAGTGTCGAAACATTAATCATTGCTGCTCGTAATTTTTTCCGCGATCCTAAAGTAGTAAGAGATCATATCTATCAAGTCAGAGTTTATGAATCTGAGGCTGATAAAATTGGGATCAGTTTGAAAAAGAGAATTTTTAGTACTAATTTGAAGTTCTCACAAAAAATTAATTTACGAAATAGAGTAGATGCTATTGATGCCATTGCCGATAAAGCAGAAGATGTGGCAGATGAACTGTCTATCTATGCAATTAAGAGAACCTTATAAGAAATAGGTTTTAGGGGTTAGGTTTTAGGGAAAATATAAAATTTATGGAATTAATTGCTACTTTGATTTTTCTCTCCAGTGGCTTATTTTTAGGCTGGTCACTAGGAGCTAATGATGCATCTAATGTATTTGGTACCGCTGTAGGTAGTCGTATGGTACGTTTTTCTACCGCAGCATTTATTTGTAGTTTGTTTGTGATTATTGGTTCGGTAACAGCAGGGGCAGGGGCAGCAGGGGGATTAGGTAAATTAGGCGCGGTGAACGCTTTAGCAGGTTCATTTACGGTTGCTCTAGCAGCAGCCATAACGGTTTTGTTTATGACTCAATTAGGGCTTCCTGTTTCCACTTCTCAAGCAGTAGTAGGGGCGATTGTAGGCTGGAATTTGTTTAGCGGTTCCCCTACAGACATTAATGCCTTAGGCAAAATTGTGAGTACCTGGGTTGCTTGTCCGATTTTGGCAGCAATTTTCTCGGCTTTTAT
>JASJDB010000263.1 GCA_030065315.1 Xenococcaceae cyanobacterium MO_167.B52
GTTATTCAGAATCCGCAGCCATTGCAGCAGCCTTAGAAATTATTGACAGCGTCAAAACTCCAGTACATCTGATGTCTGTCTCTACAGCCAGGGGAGTAGAATTAATTGCTGATGCTAAAAAGCGGGGAGTGCCAGTTACAGCGAGTACTACTTGGATGCACTTGTTATTTTCTACCGCAGATCTTGCCAACTATGACCCCAATTTACGCCTTGAACCACCTTTAGGTAATCCAGAAGATAGATTAGTTTTAATTGAGGGAGTGAAACAGGGTATTATTGACGCGATCGCGATCGATCATCAAGCCTATACCTATGAAGAAAAAACTGTTTCTTTTGCCGAAGCACCACCAGGGGTAGTAGGTTTAGAATTAGCTTTGCCTATACTTTGGCAGACTTTTGTGGCTACTGGGCAATGGTCAGCTTTAGAACTATGGCAAGCTTTAAGTACTCGTCCTGCCAATTGTTTAAATCAACATCTTGCTCCTATCCAAGTTAATCAAGCGAGTGAATTAGTTTTATTCGATCCCCACAAGTCTTGGAAACTAGATCGAAATAATCATAAATCTCTGGGGGAAAATACTCCTTGGTGGGGTAAGACAATTACAGGGAGATGTTTGGCAAGTTGGCATTAAATTATGTGAGTTAGTAGCAGAAATATTAAACAAAGTAACAAAGAAAGTAAGTAGTCTTTGAACCAGAACAAGTGGTAGTAGTAGAAAGGGAAATTATTGATTAAATGAATGAATATCGTGGATGTAATTGGTGTCAACATTATCGCCCTGATGGAACTTGTCTAGCTTTTCATCCCAATCCCATACCTTTGTCTATTGTTTCAGGAAAATTAAAACATACAGAACCTTTACCAAAACAAAAAAATCAAATAGTATATGAATCAGCTCCAACGCATATTGTTTATAGATTAGATTTCTTTCGAGAACAAGAACGTCAAGTTTTGGAAAAAATCGAGATTGTTGAAGGAGATATTACAAAACTTGATATCGATGCTATTGTTAATGCAGCTAATGAATCTTTGATCGCTGGTGGGGGTATAAGTGGTGCGATTCATCGAGCAGCAGGATTAGGTTTAGAAGAAGAATGTCTCAAGCTGGGGATTTGTCATGAAGGCTCAGCTAAAATTACCAGAGCTTACAATCTTCCCGCTCAATGGGTAATTCATACCGTAGGACCAGTATGGGAAGGTGGCAAATACAACGAAGAACAAATCTTACGCAATTGTTATTCCAATAGCCTAAAATTAGCAATATCCTATGGGATAAAAACTATGGCTTTTCCAGCTATTAGCACTGGAATGTATGAGTTTCCCCTAGATAAAGCGACTGATATTGCCCTCAATGAAGTCAAACTGTTTTTAGAGCAAGACAATGTAATTGAAAAGGTGATTTTTGTTTGTTTTGAGCGACAAGCTTACGATGTCTATCAAGAATCTCTAAAACAAGCATTTCCCCTGTCATACATCGCTAAACCTACTTCTCTGATGCCCTAAAGGATTCCTAAAGGATCCCTAAAGGGTATATGCGAAGCGGTTATCCGAAGGTGTACCCTTTAGGGATCCTTTAGGACACCTTCGGATAACACCTTCGGATAACCGCTGCCCCTGCGGGTAGAGCTTCGCAAGCGCAAGCGCAAGCGCATAAACAAAAAGCTTAAGGTTACTGTACCCCACCAGTACGAGAACTGCTATATTGCTTTTTGTTGTTTCTTGAATAGAGTAGAGAATACAGCTAAGGCAGGAGGAAATGAATTATTGTCGATTCTATACTCACAATTTCTTCAAATTCTTACCATACTCTTAAGAGGTAAGTTAGAGTTGGAGTTTTCGATGAAAATTAGACAAACTAAAACCATTCAAAAACCAAAAGTTAATTTTCCTGTTTTACTTTATTTCCAGCAATTATTTGCAGCAAATATTCATGTAAAATTTCTTAATCCCTTTAGCTTTTGGCGTAAATATAAAGTTGAGTATTTGGAAAAATGTTGGAATTTTGATATGATTCGGCATTTTAAAAATTGCCATCAATTAGAATTGACATCAAAAAAGTTTCGGAATATTAAATATGTTACAAAACAAAATAAATTTTTAATTTCCCAACCTGATTTACAACTTAAATATCGTGGCGTAGTATATCAGACCAACAGAATTGTAGCAGTTGATGGGAATCAAGTTATATTTAAGTCCGATTCTTTTGCTTTTGGTAGTTCGGAACAAGAACTTTTGATTTTAGAACTATTGAATAAATCCCATAAACCCTAATTAAAATATAGTCCAAAAATTAAATAAAAATTTAATTTTTAAGACATATATCTTGTGAAGATAGGTAGAGATTTTTCTTAATTAAACTTAACAAAAAATACTTTGTTAGCGATCCTCACAACTTCCTCACAATTTTCACCTATTCTACAACTGTATTTGGAAATCAGTCTGTACGCAGTATATTAGTTCACTCTAACGATTATGAGCTAGCAAGTACCTCGATAAATAGTGTTTTTAGCGAATAATTATTGACTTAGGAGACAAAAGCATGAAATTTTTGCAATGGTTACAAGATATGGTTCAATCTCTTTGGAATGATGTAGCAGCACTTTTCCGACCTACAGATGATGATTATCCCAAAACAGGAGTACAACCTTTTGAAGGTGAACCTCGCGATTGAAAAGGTTAGTGAATTAAGTTGTTCTCAGAGACAGCATAATTAATCTACTGCGAACAGGATAGTTGAAAGAAGAAATAAAGATTAGGAAATTATAAATGCATGATCTCTGGGCGCGGTAGAGTAGTATCCATTCGAGGTAGCGTGGTTGATGTTGTCTTTCCTGATTCATTGCCAGCAGTTCATAGTTTATTAACAGTAGGAGAAAATAAACAGGTAGCTCTGGAAGTAATGACTTATCTGAGTTCAGAATTAGTCAGAACTATCGCCTTAACTCCCACTCAAGGATTAGCTAGGGGTTCAATAGTCAATAATACGGCTCATCCTCTGCAAGTCCCTGTGGGAGATGCTTTATTAGGGCGAATGTTTAATGTTTTTGGCGAGACAATTGATGGTAAAGAACAATTGTTAGGGAGTGAAATGCGATCGCTTCATGCTCCACCTGTCCCTCTATCGGATCGTGCTACCACCACAGAGATTTTTCTGACAGGGATTAAAGCCATTGATGTTCTGGCACCTCTAGAAAAAGGGGGCAAAGCTGGGTTATTTGGTGGCGCAGGGGTAGGTAAAACGGTATTAATTACTGAATTAATTAATAATGTTGTCAGTCGTTATGAGGGAGTGAGTATTTTTTGCGGTATTGGTGAGAGATCGCGAGAAGGAGAAGAACTGTATCGGGAGATGGCAGAAGCGGGAGTCTTAAACAACACGGTAATGGTATTCGGACAGATGAACGAATCCCCTGGAGTCCGTTTCCGCGTGGGACACGCAGCCCTGACTATGGCAGAATATTTCCGTGATGACTTACACAAAGATGTACTACTAACTATCGATAATATCTTTCGTTTTATTCAAGCAGGTTCGGAAGTATCTGGCTTGATGGGACAATTGCCTTCTAGAGTTGGTTATCAACCAACCTTAGCCACAGAATTAGCAGAACTAGAAGAAAGAATTTGTAATACTGCATCGGGTTCGATTACTTCCATTCAAGCCGTCTATGTCCCCGCCGATGACATGACCGATCCTGCTGCGGTGCATACCTTTGCTCATCTTTCTGCTTCCATTGTTTTATCTCGTAAACGAGTCAGTCAGGGATTATATCCTGCGATCGATCCCTTGCAATCGGATTCTAAGATGCTGACTCCCCAAGTAGTTGGAGATCGCCATTATCAAATTGCTCAGGCAGTGCGTCAAACCCTCGCTAACTACGAAGAATTAAAAGATATCATTGCTATGTTAGGACTAGAAGAGTTGGCACAAAGCGAACGACAAATCGTCTATCGCGCCCGCAGATTAGAGAGATTTCTGACTCAACCCTTCTTTACCACCGAACAGTTTACCGGATTGCCAGGGAAAATGGTGAAGTTAGAAGCTGCTTTAGATGGATGCGATCGTATTTTAAACGACGAGTTTGATTTATTGCCCGAACAGAATCTATACATGATTGGTAGTTTAGACGACGTTAAGGGGAGATAATATCAATTCTTAAACGTAATAAGAGACTTAGTAGAGAGGAAGGCAAGAGTAAAGGTTTTAGACTTTTTTTTTAAGTAACAAAGCAAAAGCTTGGGAAAATATTTTAGAATTTTCCCAAGTTTGTTTATTTAAGAAAGTTTAATCAACATCAATAATTATGCTACTCAGACCAGAACATCGCAGTAAATTAGATGATACAGACGATACGGATTTTTATGCGATTCCTCGTCTGGTTACCCATGTAGATCAAGGGTTTATCGATCAATTGATGGAATTGTATCGAGAACAATTAACCCCTAATACTCGTATTTTAGACCTGATGAGTAGCTGGGTATCTCATTTACCTGATGATATGGAATTTGACTATGTAGAAGGTCATGGAATGAATCGGGAGGAATTAGCCAATAATCCCCGACTCGACCACTACTTTGTGCAGAATCTTAATCAAAACCCTAAACTACCTCAATTAGATAATAATTTTGATGCTGTTTTGATTACTGTTTCAGTACAGTACTTACAATATCCAGAAGCAGTGTTTGCCGAAATATGCCGTATTCTCAAGCCTGGAGGCAAAGTTATTGTCAGCTTTTCTAATAGAATGTTTTACCAAAAAGCGATCGCAGCTTGGCGGGATAACAGCGAAACTGGTCGAGTAGAATTAGCCAAAAGATATATTCAGTCTGTCCCCAGCTTTAGTACTCCTCAAGTAGTCGCCACCGAACCTTCTATTCCTAGTTGGCTTCAGATGTTGGGATTAGCAGGAGGCGATCCCTTTTACGCTGTTATCGCGGAAAAAACTGTAGTTTTAACGGCGAATGCTTAATTTTTTTAGAGACTGCTAGAATTTAAACTTTCCTCTTCTTCGGGAGTTTGGGGTAAGTGCAGACCACATTCTTGTTTAAGACCATTAAAGCGAGTACTTCTTTCATCGCTATCATCGGCAGTTAGAGGACGACTAGAATGCCAATCTCCCACACTTACATATCCCAAATCAAAGAAGGGATGATAAGGTAAATCATTAGCAGTTAGATACTGATAAATATCTCTGGAATGCCAGTAGAGAATTGGGTGTATTTTGTAAATTTCCCCTTGTTGATCAATTCTTTTGAGAGTTTGACGATGTTGAGTTTGATTGCTGCGTAATCCTGCTAACCAAGCAGTGGCTTTTAATTCTTGTAAAGCTCTTTGCATTGGTTCAACTTTACGGATCGAATCATAACGGTTGAACGCTTCTAGATCATTTTGTTCCCAGAGTTTCCCGTAGAGTGCCTCCATTCTAGCGGGAGACATGGGAGACTGATATACTTTTAGATTAAGTTTAAGTCTGGTAGTTAATTCTTCGGCAAATTTATAAGTTTCTGCGGGTAAATAGCCTGTATCCACCCAAATAACTGGAATATTAGGAATTACCCTCGTAACAAGATGCAGCATCACCGCAGCCTGAATCCCAAAACTGGTAGTCATCACCAAACCATCACCAAAGGTTGCTTGACTCCATGTAACTAAGGAGAGTGCTTTTTCCTGGTCTAATTCTTGATTTACTAGGTTCAAATCTAGGAGAGGAACTTTCGCGGTAATACTGATCATATTGTCTAAAGAAGAGTTACTCTAAAAACTATAAGCAACTTAATTTACTAGGGGTGTAAATTGACTTTGTTAACTGTAACGCAATTGCGATTACATTACAGCAAAATCTAATACTACTGCTTAGGTTGCTAAATAAGCAAATATGCTTTCGGCTGACAAACCCTATTTGTTGGGAATTGATCTGTAAACTTTTCGATTTGTGACTAGTTGCTACAATTTAGTTCACATTAGACCTGGGAAAGATTAAAGTCAATGTTTGAAGAAAAACTATTAGGTTCACGCTATCTATTAGTTAAGAAATTAGGGGCAGGGAGTTTTGGTAAAACTTATCTGGCACAAGACACCATGTTGCCAGGAAATCCTATATGCGTAGTAAAACAACTTAACCCGATCTTCAAGGAGAATCATTTATTAGATATAGCTAAACGTTTATTTGAAACTGAAGCTAGAATCTTACAAAAAGTAGGAGATAGGGAAAGAATTCCCCAACTACTGGCTTATTTTACAGAAAACCAAGAATTTTATCTGGTTCAGCAATATATAGAAGGTCTTTCTCTAGGTCAGATGTTTATCTCAGGTCAACCTTGGTCAGAAACCAGAGTCATTACACTTCTACAAAACTGTTTAAATATCCTAGACTACATCCATTCCCAAGGCATAATTCACCGAGATATAAAACCCGCTAATATTATATGTCGGCAACAAGATAATAAGTTAGTCTTGGTAGATTTTGGCGCAGTTAAAGAAGTTATGTTCGCTCAAAGTAAATTACTATCTTCAACTGTCCCCATTGGCACTGGAGGATATATGCCAGAAGAACAGGCAAGAGGCAAACCTCGTTTTAATAGCGACATCTATGCTTTGGGAGTAATTGCTATTGAAGCTTTGACTGGTTGTAAGCGTTTAGAATTGGAAGAAGATCAAGACAAGGAAGTGATTTGGCAACATCGAGCTAAAGTCAGTGCTGATTTAGAGAAAATTATCTCGAAAATGATTCGGTCTAATTTCAAAGAAAGATATGAGTCGGCTAGTGAAGTAGCTAAAGCCATAGAACGTTTGGCTCATAATCCCACAGTTATTCAACCATCACATCCCAACTATTATAAGTCAACCAAATTAACAAAAGATGTTGATCAGGCTATCGATAATAAAGAATCTTCGGTAATTTCTGAAGAGGGACCCCCAAGTAACCCAATCCCTAATCCTACCGAATCTAAGTCCAGATTATCCTCTCAACAACTAGAACAAGTTGCACCTAATACCAGAAAAATTGATAGTGTTGTTGAGCCCGAACTTATTGCACTTTACCAGCAAGAACTAACTAACTATATAGGACCTTTATCCGATTTTGTGATTAAAGATACTTTAGCCAAAAATCCCCAAATAATCGCCGAACAGCTTATTGAAAAGTTGGCTGCCGAAATTCCCGACTCTCGAAAAGCCGAAGAGTTTACCAGAATCTTAGGAAAATCAGCCTCTAAAATCAGCAACAATAATGCTGTTAATCCTGAACTTATTGCACTTTACCAGCAAGAACTAACTAACTATATAGGACCTTTATCCGATTTTGTGATTAAAGACACTTTAGCCAAAAATCCCCAAATATAGCGTTACGGATATACGTTAGGACATTTTTTGAAAGCTGCATCAACACACTCTCCTACTGTCTCAAATTCCTTAATTCTCTGTTTCATCCAGGTCTTGAGAACAGACCACCAACGCTCTATTTTGTTC
>JASJDB010000264.1 GCA_030065315.1 Xenococcaceae cyanobacterium MO_167.B52
ATTATTTAGTCACCTATGAAAGTTTGCCAGTTAACTATGTTGCTTACCAAAGATTAGATAAATTATGGAAATGATGCAATTGAGTATAGCTAAGAATTCTTCTTTGATAAGAAACTAACACAGGCTTGTATACAAATAGGAATAATTCTTAATTGTATAAGAGCCTATTACTAGCTCAAATAATAGTTCGCAACAAATACAGTGGACAATATTAGGTAATTACCAAACATTGCCCACCAGCTAAACTAGGTAATTACTGTGGGTTTTTCCCTACCAGTGTATTGATTAATTAGAGCAATTTCTTCTGCCATAGCAATCAAAGGTTTGAGAGCTTCTTGAGTATCAATATCATGCTTGCTAGTATCTGGCTCATAATATTCCAGATATACCCTTAAAGTTGCACCCTTGGTTCCTGTACCAGAAAGACGGAAGACAATTCTAGAACCATCAGTAAAGCCAATCCTAATACCTTGTTTTTGACTTACACTACCATCTATGGGATCGGTGTAGCTAAAATCATCGGCATACTCTACTTCGTAGTCTCCGAATTTCTGCCCCTTCATGGTGCCAAGCATACCCCGTAACCGTTCCATCAGTTCGGTGGCTTTGGCTTTATCTACCTCCTCGTAATCATGACGGGAGTAGAAATTACGTCCATAGGTTGCCCAATGTTCTTTAACAATCTCTTCTACAGATTTACCAGTTACCGCTAGGATATTGAGCCAAAATAGTACCGCCCATAGTCCATCTTTTTCCCGAACATGGTTGGAACCAGTCCCAAAACTTTCCTCTCCACAAAGGGTAACTTTATCTGCATCTAGTAAGTTACCAAAGAATTTCCAACCTGTAGGAGTTTCATAACAGTCAATGCCTAATTTTGCTGCGACTCTATCTGGTGCTGCACTGGTAGGCATAGAACGAGCCACCCCTGAGATACCATTTTTATAGCCTGGAACAAGGTAAGCTTGGGCTGTAAGTACTGCCAGACTGTCACTTGGGGTCACAAAGAAATTCTTTCCTAAAATCATATTGCGATCGCCGTCACCATCAGAAGCAGCCCCAAAATCAGGTGCATTGTCGCCAAACATCACCTCTACCAGATCGTGAGCATAGACTAAATTGGGGTCAGGATGTCCTCCGCCAAAATCTTCTAGAGGAATACCATTCTGTACTGTACCTGATGGTGCGCCTAAACGCTTCTCAAAAATATTTTTGGCATAGGGACCTGTGACTGCATGAAGAGAATCCATACAGATCCGAAAATCACTCTGAAGTAATTTACGAATACTATCAAAGTCAAACAAAGATTCCATTAATCGTGCATAGGGTTCCACAGGATCAATGACTTCTATTGCCATTTCTCCCATGCGAAGCACTGATAGTTTATCGATATTTACATCAGCACCATCAAATATCTTGTAATTGTTTATCTCTTTTGAATGTGCATAGATAGCTTCAGTAACTTTTTCTGGTGCGGGTCCCCCATTAGTTACATTGTATTTAATGCCAAAATCCCCTTCTGGTCCTCCAGGGTTATGACTAGCAGAAAGAATGATCCCACCAAAAGCTTTATACTGACGAATTATACAAGAAGCAGCAGGAGTGGACATAATCCCTCCTTGACCTACCAACACCCGTCCCACACCATTAGCGGATGCTATTTTTAAAATAATTTGGATTGCTTCACGGTTATAGTATCGACCGTCTCCTCCCAAGACAATAGTTTGTCCTTTGTAGCCTTCGAGACTATCAAAAATAGATTGAACAAAGTTTTCTAAATAATGGGTTTGTTGAAAGACTGGAACAGATTTACGCAGTCCTGATGTACCTGGTTTTTGATCTGAAAAAGGAGTAGTGGAAACAGTGCGAATATTCATAAAATTCAGTTAAGAAGCCAAAGTTTTACTATCAGTGATTAAAAACTAGATACTCCTAATTACAGTCTCTGTTTTAGGTGAAACAGTATTTGATATTAGGAAAACTAAGATTAATTTTACCAGTCATCAGTTAACAGTTAGCAGTGAACAGTGAACTACTAATAACAAACTACTAACTACTAACTACTAACACCCGCATTTCTCTCCTACTACTTACCAATCAACTTGACCATTCCCACACCACTAAAATATAAACCTAAGACAGCCCCAGCCAATAGGGATTGAGTTAAGGGATCAGTAGAAGGGGTTAAAATTGCCCCTAAAATCACCGCGCCTAAAACCACAAACCGCCATCCTGAAGCCATTTGACTAGAAGAAACAATACCCAAAAATCCTAAAATGAGCTGCACAATGGGAATTTGAAAAGCCAACCCAGTACTAAACATTAACAGCAGCACAAATTCAAAATACCTGTCAATTGACCAAGATTGTTCTACTACATCTCCACCATAGTTAATAAAGAAATTAAGCGCAGCAGGAATTAAAGCAATATAGGCAAAACCCAGACCCACAAAAAATAGGATACTAGACCCAAATACCACTGGTGCAAGTAAGCGTCTTTCTCTCCGAGTTAGTCCTGGTAAAACAAATTGCACAATTTGGTAAAGAATAAAGGGACTAGCAACCAAGATACCACTATAGCCAGCAACTTTAATCGAAACAAAGAAGAACTCTCCTGGTGCTAATTGCAGAAATTTCACTCCTTGGGCGGGAATTTCCAATAATTGAACAATGGGTTTAACTACAATAAAACAGAGGATAATACCCACAAAGACAGCAATGAGAGCATAAAAGATGCGTGTTCTCAATTCATCCAGATGATCGAATAGGGACATCTCTACTTCCCCAGGAAGTTCATCTAAATAAGAGTCTCGATCTTTGGCTTCTTCTTTAACGGTTGTTTCTAAATCAGTTGACGACATGAACGGATACGCAAAATTAGATAGGGTTTCAACTTATTGTATCGAGTAAATTTAATACATTTGAAAGGAGATAGAGAGTAGCTTGTAGCAATTACATGGAATAATGCTATGAATATAGGCATATAGCATTAAGTTGCTACCTTAGAATAGTATTTAGGGGACGGGGAAGAGGCAACAGGGAACGGGGAACAGAGAATGTCCTAACGTTTATTCGTAATGCTGTGACTATTGAAAAACCATGAAACTTATATTTGTTTACAATGCCGATGCTGGTTTGATGAACACTCTGATAGATATCGGACATAAAGCACTTAGTCCTCAGACTTATGAGTGTAATCTTTGTGGTCTGACTTTTGGACTATTTACCGAACATAAGCAATGGAAACAGTTTCGAGAAGAATCGGATACAGAGATGGAGTTTTTGCACAGAGATGAATTTGAGCAAAAATATGCCCACAAATTTAAGTATCCAGTGATTCTCAAAAATGACGAAAATCTCAGTGTCGCCATTTCTGAAGCGGAATTAAACGAGATTAAAACACTGGATGAGTTGATTGATAAGGTAAAAATGATTGCTCATTAATTACTGAACTATTCAGCTCCGTTATCTACATTGAAAGATTTGATTAAACCAGCTACTTTCTCTGCACTATCGACCATTGCCAAAGATTCTGCTTGAGTTGCCATTTCCAGTAACTTATCTGGTTGCTCTAACCAATCCATTACTTGGGAATCTAAAATTTCTGGGGTCAACTCAGACTGTTGATAAACTACTGCTGCACCAGCATCACTAAATACTTTGGCATTATAGGTTTGATGATCTTCTGCTGCATAGGGATAAGGAATTAGAATAGCTGCTGTTTTAGTAATAGCCAGTTCTGTAAGTGTTCCAGCTCCAGCGCGAGAAATAGCTAAATTAGCCCTTTGCAATAATCCTGCCATATTGTCGTAAAAAGGCAAACGGATATAATGCTCATGGCTTAAACTTTCCGCATCAGGGTCTTTTGTGCCTGTAAGATGGACAATATATACTCCCTTGTCTAACCATTTAGGTGCTACTTGTCGCACTAACTTGTTAACAGCAACTGCTCCTTGAGAACCTCCTACCACTACAATTAACATTGCACCATCAGGAATAGGTAAATCTAGAGGTTGGGTAGAAAGAAATTGAGAACGAACAGGAGTGCTGACATATTCTGTTTTCACTTTGGGTAAATATTGCGCTGTTCCTTCAAATCCGATCGCGACCACACTACAATACTTACTGAGAAACTTAGTGACTTTTCCTGGAATAAAGTTTGATTCGTGAATAACAGCAGGTTTTTTCTCTAACAAAGCAGCCAGAATAACAGGAGCAGCAATATAACCACCTGTAGTGAATATTACATCAATTTTCTTTTGTTTAATCAATCTTCGTACCTGAAATATCGAAGCAATTAATCCTAAAGTTATTTTTAGGGTCTTGAAACTTAAACCCTGTTGAAATCCCTCTACGGCTACTGTATTGAGAGAATAACGCTCTGGAACAAGCTGAGTTTCTAAACGGTTGGGGACTCCTAACCATTCAATTTCGTAATCAGATAATGCTTCTGCAACGGCTAAAGCAGGAAATAGATGTCCCCCTGTACCACTTGCTGCCACCAACAAACGATTTGTTTTCCCAGACATATATTTTAGTAAAGTATGATTCTATTATCCTGCCAAAGATTTTAGCAGCCAACCAATAACTATTCCCAAGCCTCCAAAGCGTACCGCTTGCCAGAATAAATCTGGTAGTAAAACACTTTCTAAGTTCATCTCTAGTGCTTCTAATTCTTGGATAAGGTGCTTTAGTTCCGTTTTAATCGGTTCTTTTTCAACATTATGAATTTTTTTCGCTTCCAATGCTTCCTGATGCTGCTGAAGTTCTGTATATCTTTGCCAGTCTTGTCTTACCTGATGATAGCGATCTTCTAATTCTGCCAGGGAGTCACCTACATCTGTTAAAATTTTTTCGACACTAGAGTCTAAGTCAGTTTCAATTTCTAAGCTATCAGGTTTTGAATGAGATTCATTGGAAGTCATGGAAACATCTATAATAGAAAAGCCACTGTAAGCCTCTACGATGTTAACTCATCTGCCTTGGATAAATAAATATCAAGTAATATTAAACAAAGCTTATGTTTGACACAACACCTTTGTCAACTACGGAAAATCAAAATAAAGTTGTTGCCGATTTGAGCAATTTGGAATTGGCTCAAGCTTTAGCTGCAAGATTAGTAATTTCTCACCAAGATTGGCATCGCCTCAAAGGTAATCGTCAAGCTCAAGCTAAACAGCAATTGACTTCCGCTCTAGTATTTTTATTAAAAGAGCGACCAGAAGAAGCTTTACAACATCTTAATCAAGCCGTTGGCTGGTTAGATCGTTCACTCAAAATTCCTCCCTGTCCCGATCATGAAAAAAAATAAACAGCAAAAATACTTTATAAGGCAAGACTAAAAGTTGCTATTTGGATCTCAATATAAGAACATAAGAGTTGTGTAATTTATTTTTAAACTTTTATGAATATCTTTGTCAAATATGAGACTTATTGCGATATCCAAACTGCGAGAAGCAGCGGCTTGCTATCCAGATGTCAGTAATCAAATTGAGGATTTTTATGAAACTATCAAAAAAGCTCAATGGAAAAACTTAATTGACATACAAAAAACTTTTTCTACGGCGGAAGCAGTAGGAAATTTTACAGTAATCAATATTAAAGGTAATAGCTATCGCCTAATATTAAATATCAACTATAAAAAGCAATTGATATTTTTCAAGTACTTTTTAACTCACGCAGATTACGATAAGGATAAATGGAAAAATGACAACCACTATCAATCGTGAAACTTACGGCAAACTATTAAGAAAATATTTACCTCAGTCAATTACCAATCAAAAGGAAAATCAAAGAATTTTAGATATTGCTGAAACTCTTTCTAATAAACATGATTTGATTCCTGAAGAAGAACGACTTTTAGATTTATTGGTCACGTTGATCGAAAAATTTGAAACTGAACAATATAATTTTGGCACTAATTCAACTCCTTTATCTCGTCTTCATTTTTTAATGGAGGCAAATAACTTACGACAGGCTGATTTATTAGCTATTTTTGGCTCCAAAGGAATTGCCTCTGAGGTATTTAATGGAAAACGCCAAATTAGTAAAACTCATGCTATTAGATTAGGTGAAAAGTTTAATGTTGATCCAGCTTTATTCCTAATTTAACCAGAAATGAGGTTTCTGATTTTTAGCCAACTTTTTTAGTAAAGTTTGAATAAACTTAATAGTTGACAAGTTGATTTTTTTATCAACAAATGTCACAATAGGGCTGATGCTAAAGCTGATAAGAATCTCAAAGATTAATATACTTGTATTTACAATACAGAATCTAACTTAGATTGAGGATATCAAAATAGAGAGCTTAAAATCAAAATGATAGAAAAAATGGCATCATCTAAAATTATTTTCCCTTGATATTGAGGCATTTATGGCAACTACAGTAAATATTCCTAGTAATCCCGATAAAGAAAAAGCCCTTAACTTAGTTTTAAAACAAATTGAGCGCAACTTTGGTAAAGGCGCGATTATGCGCTTGGGAGATGCGACCCAGATGAAAGTGGAAACTATCCCTAGTGGTGCATTAACCTTAGATGTAGCTCTCGGTGGGGGTTTACCCAAAGGCAGAATTATTGAAATTTATGGTCCAGAAAGTAGTGGTAAAACTACATTGGCTCTACACGCGATCGCAGAAATTCAGAAAGCAGGGGGAGTTGCAGCCTTTGTCGATGCCGAACACGCCCTTGATCCTACCTATTCTGCTGCTTTGGGGGTAGATATCGAAAATCTTTTAGTTGCCCAACCAGATCATGGGGAATCAGCCCTAGAAATTGTCGATCAACTAGTGCGTTCTGCTGCGGTAGATTTGGTAGTAGTAGATTCTGTAGCTGCTTTAGTACCTCGTGCTGAAATAGAAGGAGAAATGGGAGACAATCAGATGGGTTTACAAGCCCGTTTGATGAGTAAAGCTTTGAGAAAAATTGCAGGTAATATTGGTAAATCAGGCTCTACAGTAATTTTTCTCAATCAGTTGCGCCAAAAAATCGGTGTCACCTACGGTAGTCCAGAAGTCACTACTGGCGGTACAGCCCTCAAGTTTTATGCTTCAGTAAGATTAGATATCCGTCGTATTCAAACCTTGAAAAAAGGTAGCGAAGGTGAATATGGTATCAGAGCTAAAGTGAAAGTAGCCAAAAATAAAGTTGCTCCCCCATTCCGTATTGCAGAATTTGACATCATCTTTGGTCAAGGAATCTCGCGAATCGGGTGTATGTTGGATATGGCAGAAGAATGCGATATTGTAGTGCGTAAAGGTGCATGGTACAGCTACAACGGCGATAATATCGGTCAAGGAAGAGATAATACCATTAAGTATCTGAACGAAAATCCTACTGTAGCAGAAGAAATAGAAAAACTAGTCAGGGAAAAATTGGCAACGGATAAGCCTGGAGATTCAGCAAATCAAGAGATTGTTAGAGATAGCGAAGAAGAATAGCCTGAATTACAGATTTTGTTACGATTTTTCAGTCTAAAGTTATGAGCTAATAGCAAACTGCTATTAGCCTT
>JASJDB010000265.1 GCA_030065315.1 Xenococcaceae cyanobacterium MO_167.B52
CCATGAGCGTAATTGTGGGACGAGCCTTACCAGATGCGAGGGATGGTCTTAAACCAGTCCATCGTAGAATCCTCTACGCTATGTATGAGTTGGGACTGACCCCAGACCGTCCTTTTCGGAAATGCGCCCGCGTAGTAGGGGAAGTTTTAGGTAAATATCACCCTCATGGTGATACCGCAGTCTATGATGCTTTAGTCAGAATGGCGCAGGATTTCTCGATGCGCGATCCTCTGATTAACGGACATGGTAACTTTGGCTCTATAGATAACGATCCTCCCGCAGCAATGCGTTATACAGAATGTCGTTTGCAAGCCTTAGCGACTAATGCCTTATTACGAGATATTGAAGCAGAAACCGTTGATTTCGCGGATAACTTTGATGGCTCCCAACAAGAACCCGTAGTACTTCCTGCTCGTATTCCCCAACTGTTGCTAAATGGGTCATCTGGTATCGCGGTAGGGATGGCAACTAATATTCCTCCTCACAATTTGGGAGAATTGATTAATGGCGCGATCGCGATAATTCAAAATCCTGAAATCACTGACCTGGAGTTGATGCACCATATCCCTGGTCCTGATTTTCCCACGGGAGGACAAATCTTAGGCAGAGCGGGAATAAAAGAAGCATATACCACTGGCAGAGGCTCAATCACTATGAGGGGGGTGGCAGATATTGAAACCATCCATCCCAGAGGAAGACAAGAAAAAGAAGCGATCATTATTACCCAACTTCCCTATCAAACTAATAAAGCTTCCCTAATTGAGAAAATTGCTGATTTAGTAAACGATAAAAGAATTGAGGGCATTTCTGATATTAGAGACGAAAGCGATCGCAATGGAATGCGGATTGTGATCGAATTGAAACGGGATGCTTATCCTAGAGTAGTTTTAAACAATCTCTATAAGCAAACTCCAATCCAATCTAACTTTGGTGCCAATATGTTGGCACTGGTAGGAGGAGAACCCCAACTCCTAACTATCAAGAAGTTTTTACAAGTATTTATTGATTTTCGTGTCACTACCATCACTAGACGCACTCAATATCTACTGAGGAAAGCTGAAGAAAGAGATCATCTACTACAAGGCTTATTAATTGCCTTGGGTTCGATCGATGCAGTGATTGAGTTAATTCGTCAGGCAGCAGATACAGCTACAGCTAGAGCAGAATTAATGAGCCAGTTTGGGCTATCTCAAGTACAAGCAGATGCCATCCTGCAAATGCAACTTCGTCGTTTAACCGCTTTAGAAGCAGAGAAGATTCAGGGAGAACACGAAGAATTACAAGCTCAAATTATTGATTATCAAGATATTTTGGCAAAACGGGAACGAATTGAAGCCATTATTATCGAAGAAATCACCAATATTAGAAACCTCCACGCTACCCCTCGACGCACTGAAATCATCCAGGGAGAGGGAGAACTACTAGATATTGATTTAATTGCCAATGAGCAAGCGATGATTTTGCTCACAGAACAGGGCTACGTTAAAAGAATGGCAGTAAGTGAGTTTACTGCTCAAAATCGTGCTACCAGGGGCAAGGCTGGAACAAAAATTAAAGAGGATGATGTAATCGAACACTTTATTACCTGTTGTGATCATGATACTTTACTCTTTTTCAGCGATCGCGGTGTGGTCTATTCCCTTCCCGCTTACCAAATTCCAGCAGCTTCTCGTACTGCGAGGGGCACCCCTTTGGTGCAAATGTTGCCTATTTCTCAGGAAGAGAAAATTACCTCGGTGCTTTCTGTGGTAGAGTTCACCGAAGACGAATATCTCGTAATGTTAACTCGCAAAGGTAACATTAAAAAAACTGCTCTCTCTGCTTTTAGTAATATTCGTTCTAACGGTTTGATTGCCATTTCTCTGGAAGAAGGAGATGAACTACGATGGGTCAGATTAGCCAAAGTTGAAGATAGTATTATTATCGGGACTCGTAATGGTATGGCAATTCATTTTAAAGTAGATCATCAGCAATTACGACCTTTGGGTAGAGCTACTAAAGGAGTAAAATCCATGAAACTAAAAGGAGATGATGAACTCATCAGCATGGATATCTTACCTTCTCAAGTAGTAGCTGCTATTGATTCTAGTAGCGATGAAGAAGAAGATGATGATACAGAAGAATTAGTCACAGAAGCAGCTAGTCTTGCCCCTTGGCTCCTCGCAATTACTACTAATGGTTATGGCAAAAGAGTTCCTGTCTCGAAATTCCGCTTACAAAACCGCGCAGGAATGGGAGTTAGAGCGATTAAATTCAAGTCTAACCAAGATCGTCTCGCAGCAATTCACGTAGTCAACCCTCAAGACGAATTTATGATTATTACCAATAGAGGTATTATCATCCGTCAATTAGTTGATGCAGTTTCCCTGCAATCTCGTAGTGCTACAGGAGTTAGAGTGCAAAGACTAGATAACGATGATGAGATCGCAGCTGTAGCATTAGTTCCTCCCACAATAGAAGAAACTGGGGGAGACGAAGAAGAATAGATCAAATGAAGTAAGGGACAGAGTCAAACTTACCCTAGAAGGCGGTCATACCATATGACCTAAAGGATTCCCTGCGGTTATCCGAAGGTGTCCCGCAAGGGGACACCGCTGCCCCTGACCTTACGGTAGTCCCTTCGGGAACGGGAACGGGTAGAGCTACGCAAGCGCATATATCCTTTAGGACAACCGCAAGCCCTGCATAGGAGCGCCTTCCTCCTTTTCAAGGCAGGGAACGGTTGACCTATCTAATTAATTTTGCACAGGTACTTATACTAAATCCGCTTACCAAAGTATACTTTTAGTTTAAAGCATAGAATTAGCTTAAACCCTTCTGACTTCTGACTTCTGACTTCTGACTTCTGACTTCTGACTTCTCGCAAATTTAAAGTGTTGTATCTAAACAGGATTTAGTATTATTGGGGCTTGGCGCGATTATCTTGCTGGTTAATCCTGACGGGGGGACAACCTCCAGAATCGATATATGACAAGGGATAGGACAGGCGATCGTCACCTGCTAAAAATATCAGTAATTTTTAGGAACAAGTGGCGACAATTAGACCAGTCCTAAAATTACTGAAAGAGTATAAGCTAGTAGTGATAGGTGATAGAGAATACAGAAGTACAGCTTTTGTCCTCTGGCTAACTAAAAAGAAAATAGATTTTGTTTTAAGATTAAACAAAAATACTAAAATTCGACCTCGTTATAAGAAATATCAATCTCTTAATTCTTTAGATATTAGACCAGGTGATAAAGTTAAGTATGATGAAGTTTTAGTTACAGAGAATAATCAAAAAACTAGATTTAATGTGGTAGTTTATTGGCGGAGAAAATATAATAATAAGCAATTACCTACTCCTTGGTATTTACTCACAAATTTGGATAACAAAGAAGAAATTATTAAGATATTTGCATCTCGTGGTGGCATAGAAGCTATGTTTAGAGACTGTAAATCTGGTGGATATAATTTAGAAGGTTCTCACGTCTTAGCTCAACGTTTAACTAATTTAATTCTATTAATAGCGATCCGCCTATACTGCGAGTTGTTTAGTAGGTTTAAAAATCAGAAATACTGGTCATCAAGAGTATATTAATCGTCTTAAACTTGAAGTCGGGGGATGCTTTCGGTTATCCGAAGGTGTATCCTTTAGGGCAGAAAGCATATCCAACCGACTTGTTGAAGGTAAAAATCGACCAAGACATAGTTACTTTTGGACAGGATTATACGGTACGACATGGATATTATCTATGGATATATGCTGGGGGTGGGTCGAAAAGTTAATGAGAACAGCTATCAACAAACTACCATTTTATCTCAAAGGTCTTAAAGCTATGAAACGCATACAGTACATAGTTTAGCGGGGTTGTCACCCCGCGAGAGGATTTAGTATAAAACCTTAAATAAACTAAATAATTCAATCATTAGTTCGATTACTTGCTATCCATTTATTGTCGATGCCTTATGTATAGCAAACATTTAGTGATTTAATATTACCCCCAAAAGAAATCCGCTCTTGAGTTCTTTTCATAGCAACTGCTTTTTCTTCATTCTATTCTCAATAACACTCTTTTGTTGCGGTGAGCAGTAACGACTAAAAAAACGATTTCCTATCTTAAAAATTATCAGAAAAAAGCCCAAGAAACTGCATTAATTATAGATTTTTACTATCAATAATAACTTTAAATCACTACAAAAATAGTGATTTAAATCACAGTAATTACTTGAGAAAGATCAATACAGATTGTGATCTAAATCACCCCTATTTAGTCAAAAGATCTGAATAATTTATATTACGTAAATACACTTACATATATACACGTTGTAGAAATTAATCTAAGTAAAATCACAAGGAGCTACTATAATCCATGAGCTTTAAAAAAATTACTATAAATAATTATTTTTTTCGTTCCGTAGTAATTTCAGGAACTTTATTAGCAACTTCTATTCCATTCAATTCTGCTTCTATGGCAGCTAGTAATAATACTAAAAACTATCAAAGTAATAATAGTAATATCGAATTAAATAATACTATTGCTACCACTCGTGGTGTTAATATTGCAGCCTTAAATCTAGTTAAACAATATGAAGGCTTTCGTTCTTATGCCTACATAGATACTAGTGGCTATCCTGTAATTGGCTATGGACAGTCTAGAATTAGAGGCAGAAGAGTCAGAATGGGGCAACGTATTTCTAGAGCTGAAGCAGACGCAGAATTAGCTAGAGAGTTGTATCAAATTCAACGGATAGTGAGATCAAAAGTTAAAGTAGGATTAAACCCTAATCAGTTAGGAGCATTAACTTCTTTGGTTTACAATGCGGGGGTTAGAATACTTACTCACAGTACTTTAATTAGAAAGCTTAATGCTGGAAATTATATGGGTGCTGCTAACGAGATGTTACGTTGGAATAAAGCTCATCAGGGAGGAAGATTAGTTCCTTTAGCTGGTTTAACTAGAAGAAGACAAGCTGAAAGACGATTATTTCTAACTCCTCATAGATAAATCAATTCAATTGAATATAAATAAGGTTTAATTCTAAGGGATGCAGAGAGCGAAGAAGAGTTCAATCTGCGTCCTTTTTTTAAAATAGTATGAGGCAAAAATATTCTTTTTGTAAAAATCAGCTTTAGGGGGTTACATTCAATAATTTGGTGGTTATCATGGGCGTAAATTACGAAATGTTAAAACAGTATCACGACAACACTACTTATGGTAAACTACAATTCTTCCAAAAAATCCTCTTCTAAACTAGCCGATGATTTAGCTTTTCTTAATCCTTTCTTGGGTGGTTTAGCTGGAGTCGCGATCGGTTGGATAATCGCTAATTTCATCGGAATTATCTAAATTTTAGATATTTAAAGTCATTCAACTCAACATTTATGATTGTCGGGATACAAGACTCGCTCTATCTTTTCTAGAGATGTTTGTATCCCCATTAATTTTTGGAAAATTATTTCCAATAGAGGCAATTGAACACGAAGTTAACAGGAAAATGGGGATAGCGAAAAACTTTTATAATAGGGGTAATAAATAGATTAGGAGTTACGGAGTTAGATGACAGAAGCTACTCAAACCCCCACTAGAGGTATCCAATTAACTGATACAGCTTTAAAGCATATTGTAATGCTAAGAGAACAACAGGGAAATAAAGACCTCTGCTTACGAGTCGGAGTACGTCAGGGAGGTTGTTCAGGGATGTCTTATATGATGGACTTTGACGATATTAGTAATGTCCGTGATGATGACGAAGTATTTGATTATGATGGATTTAAAATCATTTGTGACCCCAAGAGTTTACTTTACTTATATGGTCTAGTACTAGACTATAGCAATGCCATGATTGGAGGTGGCTTTCAATTTACAAATCCTAACGCTGCACAGACTTGTGGTTGTGGTAAATCTTTCGGAGTTTAGAAAAATAACTCAATATTTTGTAAATTATTGTAGGGCAGGTTACTTCTAACCTGCTTTAATTTATCTTGGTGTAATTGTTAAAAACTTTAATGACTCAATCTATAGAAACCTTATTTGACGAGAGTTTAGAAAAATACCAAGCAGGGGAACCAGCAGAAAACTTACTCCCCTCATTTAAGGAAATTTGCGATCGCGATCCGAAAAATTCGGCTGCATTAACTTGTTTATCTTGGTTATATCTTTTGCTCGATCAACCTAAAAAAGCTTTAAAAGCTGCGGAAAGAAGCGTTAGAATTGAACCTAGAGACCCCCAATCAAGAGTTAATCTGGCTTTAGCTATGTTGGAACTACAAGAAAAGGGAGTTCGCCGACATATCGAAATGGTACAACAAGCCATTGACTTCGATGACAAAATTAAAAACATGATCAAAGAAAGTATTGATGATGGTTTAAAAAGAAAACCTGATTGGAAAAGCCTACAAAAAGTCAATCAGTGGCTGTTTAGTTAATTCCCCTCTTCTTCTTGCTACTCCACACCCTCACAAAATAAATGAATTTACCCAAAACTACTCTAATCGGATTAAAAGCCGACGGTTTTCGCCACCCTCTAGATTTACAAGCTACTAATACCCTCAAACAAATACCAGCCTTAGATATAGCCATTCGCACTGTTTTGGGTTCGGTTGGAGAACAATTTTTTTACCTCAACAATATTGCTTCTAGTGTCTTGGTAAGTGAAAAACAACTACCCGATTTGCACCAGTTACTTTTGGACGCTTGCAACATACTCGATCTCGAACCTCCCCAACTGTATATTCAGCAAAATCCTGTACCCAATGCTTATACTTTTGCCATGCGTGGGAAACAGCCCTTTATCATGTTGCATACTTCCCTAATTGAGATGCTAACCCCAGAGGAAATTCAAGCAGTAATAGCTCATGAATTGGGTCATCTCAAATGCGAACATGGAGTATATTTGACCATGGCAAATCTTATGGTATTGGCTGCCAACTTATTACCTGGGTGGGGAACAGTAATTGCTCAATCTCTACAGGAACAAATGATGCAATGGGTAAGATGCGCCGAATTTAGTTGCGATCGCGCTGCCCTATTAGCTACCCAAGACCCGAAAATTATTATGTCGGTACTAATGAAACTTGCTGGAGGCTCTCCTACTCTAGCACCACAATTAAATTTATCCGCTTTTATCGAACAGGCTCAAGCTTACGATACAGCAATTTCAGATGATTTGGGGGAAACCTTAAGAATGTTACAAAACGTCCAACTTACTCATCCTGTTCCTGTAATTCGCGCTAGGGAAATTGATCGCTGGGCTAGTTCTTCTCAGTATCATAATTTGTTACAACAATCTCTCAATAATGCTGGTGGCTGGCGTAATTGGTAAGTAATGGCAGTTTCAAAAAACTACTAACTACTAACTACTAACCCCGAACTCATCTTGATACCAACTTCTAGTACCAAAAAATTGACAGGATTTACTAGCTATTTGAGCTGCTTTACTTAAGGCAGTGGCAAAAGACTCTTGTAAAATATAGTGGCAAAAAGCACCATGAAAAATATCTCCTGCCCCTAAAGTATCTATTGCTTGAATGGAAGGGATGGGGATAGTAGCAATAC
>JASJDB010000266.1 GCA_030065315.1 Xenococcaceae cyanobacterium MO_167.B52
CGCTATGACAGGAGATGGGATCAATGATGCTCCAGCCCTCAAAGCAGCAGAAGTAGGTATTGCTATGGGTCACGCGGGAACTGATGCAGCTAGGGAAGTGGCCGATGTAGTGTTAGAAGATGACCGTCTCGAAACCATGATTATTGCTGTAAGTCAGGGAAGAACAATCTATAACAACATTCGCAAATCGGTTCATTTTTTGTTATCTACTAACCTAAGCGAGATTATGGTCATGCTGTTGGCTAATGGAGTGGGATTAGGACAACCTCTTAATGCCATGCAATTACTATGGCTCAATATGGTCACTGATATCTTTCCTGGTTTGGCATTAGCCCTCGAACCGCCAGAACCAGACGTACTCCTACTCCCGCCTCGTTCCTCTGAGGAGCCAATTCTCAACTCTCAAAACTTCCAACGAATTATTTATGAGTCTAGTGTTTTGTCTGTAAGTACCATGGCAGCCTATGGTTATGGGATTGCCCGCTATGGTATTAGTCCCCATGCCAGTTCTATTGCCTTTATGAGCTTGGTCACAAGTCAGTTACTCCACGCTTTAAGTTGCCGTTCTAGTAAACCCCTTAGCGCTATCGAGTTATCACCAAACCATTATTTAACCGTCGCCCTTAGTGGTTCTTTGACTCTCCAACTGATCTGCTTAGTGATTCCCGGTTTGAGAAGTTTACTACAGGTTACACCTCTGAATCTGCTTGATGGTGTGGTGATTAGTAACAGTGCCTTACTCCCACTTTTATTTAATGAAAGGACTAAAAAGATGACGGGAGCAAAACCATGAAACAAGATTTTATGTTTACCTCCGAATCAGTCACCGAAGGACATCCCGATAAATTATGCGATCGCATAATTGCTCGTAATAGGGAGTTTAAGTTTGATTGTGGTTAAGGTTCCAATAACCATTCCCTAGAGTGCTATATTTAATGGCAAAATCAACTTTCTTGGGTTCAGGATAGTTTTTATGGAGCAGTGGTTTAAGAGCTGATTCGTAAAGTAAATCTTAAGAAGCTAATCTTCGGGTCATTAAACGAATTAGTGAACCGTAAATCATGGCAGTACTAAATTCTGTAGATAACTCATAATCCTTACTGAGACGGCGAAATCGGTTGAACCAACCAAAGGTACGTTCTACAATCCATCGTTTTGGTAAAACTTTAAATTCCTTCGATTGACGCTCAATTACTTCTACTTTGACTTGCTCACCACATATTTGCTTGACTGCTTGGGCAAAATTATTTCCTGAGTAACCCTGATCGACCCAGACTACTTCTAATTGGGTTAGTTTTTCCTTTGACTCATGGAATACCACTATTGCCCCAAGGCGTTCCGAACCGTTGGCTTCAGTGACGAGAACTCCAATTAGTAATCCTTGGGAATCTACGATAATATGTCGTTTACGACCTTTAACTTTCTTGCCACCATCAAAACCATAGACTACCCCCCTCTTTTGTGTAGTTTTGACTGATTGAGAATCAGCAATTGCTACCGTAGATTGAGGTTTCCTTCCTTGTTTCTCCCTTAATTTTGAGCGTAATTGGTCATGAAGCAAGTTGCCATTGTCCCTTACGTTGCCATTTCTGGAAATAACCATAAACAGTGGTGTGGGGAGGAAAGTCATGAGGTAGCATTTCCCACTGGCAACCAGTTCTTTGTACGTAGAATATCGCGTTGAAAATTTCTCTTAAATCCACATCTCTGGGACGTCCAAAACCTTTAGGAGCTGGCAACAAAGGTTTAATCACCTCCCATTCGCGGTCACTTAGGTCACGCTCGATAAGGCTTTCTGGTCGGTGCTACAATTTGAGGGAAACGGCTCATTGGCAAAGATTCATTCAATATTTGCTAGTTTATAATCCACTAATGTGAGCTTTTTTTCTCTTAAGATTCTCTTTACGAATGAACTCTTATGCTGCTGTATCCACATTAGAAGAGCGGAGTTTTGCCACTAATAAATGATGCCCACAAAATATGTATAAAGGTGCATAGCATACTCCTTTATAATAAGGATTGAAAAATGCTCCTTCTTGATTGCCATGAACTTGGTCATCAGTTACATCCATGTCTATAACAATTTCTCTAGGTGGCTTTTTATAGGATGCTAGAAATATCTCAACAAAAGCTTTTTCAATTACTTTAGGGTCAGGTTCTATTCTATGGTAGCGACTTTGTTTCTGATTTAGAATTGTTTCGGGACAATATTCCAGTCGATTGATTATACTTTTTCCTGCTAAAATATCTGGAGTTGAATTAATAAAATCTAGTTTGCCTAGGGCAATTGTTAAAGCTGGATCATAGCGTAATTTATCATGGTCATTTACATCTTCGTAACCTAAAATAATACCATAAACTCTTTGTGCCAGTAATTTATAAACTGAATAATTTGTATAGGCTGAATCTCGATGATCTTGGAAACATTTCGCAAATTCAGAGGTAATTTGTAGCTTTCTGTCTAACTCTGCTAGCAAGATAATTCCTGCATTTGACGTGATTTGTCCTCCAGAAAAATCAGCTATCACTTTTCTTCCTTTTAGACTTCTAAAGTTTAGTTAATTGGCTATAAATTTAGTTGAACTTGGAGTCATTAAATAGATAAATTAGAATTATTTTATTCTTAAATAATACCTCATTTTATGTCTATTATTTTGAGAATTTTATCGAGACAATTAAATACATTTAATCTTATTTTTTCTTAAATAAATTCTTTTTTACTTAACCTTAAATTGATTCTAATACTGACTAGAATTCAACTGACAGACTGTTGTTTCAGAGCATGGAGTTAACATCAGGGTTAAACATATATGCAGTAAAGCTTTGGGTTTTAGCGCCCCGCGAAGCGGATCTCTTCGAGATCGCATTTGGGGTGAGAGATATGGGAAAAGTCCCATCGAATCCATAAAGAGCCTTAATAAAGAGCCCTAATTGTAAAGTTTATCGAAGAAGTAGAAAAGCAGGGTTATTCGATAAATACAATTGGAAGTAAGTGTAGTTCACTAACATGACCAAACCTCAGATGTATGAGGATTTGCCCCCAATGAAGACAGACATTTTTGATGGTTTCAGCTAATCCTAAAAGAAATAATGGTGTTGTTAGACAACAGACTAGACTTTGGCATCGCTGTCAGAATAAATTGGCCCAAGTTTGGGGACAAAGGGAAGCGACCGTGCGATTAGGAAGCATTTAGTGCAATTGGATGGGAATTTATAGTCGCCAAAAAATCACTGATGCCACACTTGTTTGATGCACTATTTTATTTGCTTGCTAATAGGTTTTTTCTGAATTATTCAGATATAACTCCCAGACGGTCATGATTGTCCATCACTCTCTTGTGATGGCTGAATAGGCTCAAACCCACCAATCAAAGAGCTGCTGATACTTTTGTTTTCAATTAGGAAATACCTTGGGAGAAAGAAATATGAAACTGAATAGACGAGACGTTTTACAACTAGGGTTGTGGGGTAGTAGTGCTTTTTTTCTACCTGTGATTCCTCAAAAGCCAAGTCTGGCTGCTCCTTTTAGTCCTCAGATTCCTCGCTTTAAAAAACCACTGACAATTCCCCCAGTATTATCACCAAAATATGCGGATGAAACCACAGATTATTACGAAATTGAATTACGGAAAACTCGCGTAAAAATTTTACCTGATACTACTACTGAGGTATGGAGCTACAATGGGTCATTTCCAGGACCCACTATTCGGCAAAGGGGCGGTAATCCCTTAACAGGGGAAGGAAGGCAATCAGTGGTTCGCTTCATAAATAATCTGGGCCAGGATGAAGATGACTGTGATATCGACGCTGTGATTCATTTGCATGGCATGGCATCGCTACCGCAGTACGATGGCTTTGCTACGGACTTTATTCCACCTGGCTACTTCAAAGACTATATCTATCCTAATGATCGGGCTGCGACCATTTGGTATCACGATCATACCATTGATAAAACATCACGGAATGTCTACATGGGGTTGGCAGGAATGTACATTGTTGAGGACGAATTTGAGCGAAATCTCCCGTTGCCCAAAGGAGAATATGATGTGCCGTTGATTCTACGAGATGCCTTTTTTGAACAAAAAAACGATGATGCCAAGCTGATTTTTGATAACCGCAATGAAAGAAGTACCTATGGAGATGTCGCTATTGTAAATGGTGTGCCTTGGCCTCAAATGAATGTGGCCAATCGTAAATATCGATTTCGATTACTGAATACCTCTGCCTCACGGAGTTTCCAATTGGCTCTGAGTCAAAAACTGGAGCGCCTGACTTTAGGAGAAACAATGGTGGTGATTGGCAGTGATGGGGGGTTGCTGGAAGAACCAGTTGAACTCACCACCCCCTATCAAACTCTTGAGCTCGGTATGGCAGAGAGGTATGAAATCATCATTGATTTTAGTAAGTATAAGGTGGGTGATTCTGTTTATCTGAAGAATATTGGATTTACAGGAAGTATCGATACAGATACAAGAATTCATACTTTAATGCGCTTTGATGTGGTGCGCGAAGAACAAGATGATAGCTTGATTCCTGACGAACTGAGACCATTTGAGAGGTTGTCAGAAGCTAAGGCCAAAGGCCAAACGCGGACCTTTAGATTCGAGAGAAGTTTCAATCAATGGCTGATTAATGGAAGAGGATGGGAAGAAAACCGAGTAGATGCCGACCCTGGTTTTGGAGATATCGAAATTTGGGAATTTGTGAACCCAGGAAGCGGTTGGTTTCACCCCATTCATGTTCATCTGATCGATATGCAAATGCTTGAGCGTAACGGAAGGCCGGTTCGTCCCTATGAGCGTGGTTGGAAGGACGTGTTCCACCTGGGAGAGTTTGAGAAAGTGAGGGTAATCGGGGAGTTTGGTCCGCGAAATCCAGAGTTCAAGAAGCGATTTATTCATGGCAAGTTTATGATGCACTGCCATAACTTAGTTCATGAGGATCACTCGATGATGACGGTATTTGAGGTGGGCGAAGAAGGAGATGAACCAAAGAGTGCTCCTGCTAAGATTGTTGCTGAAATGAAATCTTTTGAAGAGACATATCCAACCCCACCCAATGTCTACGATCTAGAGGCCATTGAAGCATTTGATGAGGAACTTTATGGCAAAGGGCGATAACCCCCCTTCCTAATTTAAGATAAAAGTTCAGTTTTGATAATGAGAAAAATGTAGCTATTCCCAGATGAAAAATGTTGCTCAACAATCCCCCAAAAAAATTAAAATTCTGGGCTGCGGGGACGACACTAAAGGTCATAAAGCAGACTGTATAAGGAAAATAGCCCTCATACCAGAAGCGATAATAATCGTTTTTCTGAGTGGAAAAACGGAGTAATTCTTGAACTATATCTTGGAAAAAGACCAACACCGCGATTGGATATGCTTTCTGCCCTAAAGGATAACCGAAAGCATCCCTCGCGGTCATTGAATCCACCCAGTTTTGACCATGCAAACCAATAGAAAAGTTGCTATGTCTACGATAAGTTCGACCTGCTTCTAAAACTTTTTTTGGTTCAGCTAAATTACTATTTCCTTTTTTCGGTAATAAACTAAAATATACAGGGATTCCTCGCTTATCATACATCAAACTAACCATTAATAAATTTATCCCTTGCCACTGGGAGCGATCGATAGCAAGAGAAATAACTTCTCCTTTATTAAAATCCTCTTCTATCCAAGATTTTATAATCGGAAACCAGAGAGTTTTAATATTAAATTGTTTCAGAGATAAAAATCTTTGTAGCTTCTTAACTCGGCTTTTTAACTTAATCGGAGATGGAAAGCGACGGGCTAATGCTTCTAGCCTTACTGTTTTCAAATTCTGAAGCAAATTTAAGAGAATTAGCAGAATGAGATATTGAGGGTAATTAAACTGTTTTTTGAGATGATTATCCTATAATTCAGGCAGTTGAAGCATTCTGTTTTCAACAATTAAGTCTTATTGATAATAGTCTCTCATGTTTTGGGAGACTACTTTTCTCAATCCCTGATGACATCAGCTTTTAAACCTTCGCTGTAACCCCTCCAGCGTCTGAAGTATATTACCGACACCGTTCAAAGTAAGCGACTTGTTAAGTAGATGTAATGCGAGAAGTTCGTTCGTTCCTCGCGATCGCTTAATCCTATGGTCAGTCAGATCGCTATCAATGGCTTTGAAATAAGCTTGAGTCAAATTGAAAAACCTGTCTTCAAAGTTAGGCGCAGTTATGTCCAGGATTGTCCTGGACATAAAATAAAATTCTCGCTGCAACTTAATTTATTGGGAAATTCAGAGAAATGGTTAATCGCGAGAGTTCACTCGTGCCTCGTGATGTGCGATTCGTTCCTACGAAATCCTTTAATGAGGAGGGATGTAGGGCATATCAGGTAAGTAACCCACAATGGGTTGAGTTCGCACTTTAATCCTTAGCTGAAATGATAACTTGAGTTCCATCAAAGTGAGGGGAGTAACCTAGAAACCCAAATCTTTGCACCCTTGTGCGGGGTGAAAAGCACAGAGCGTCCCCCTCGGTGACGAGGGAGAGAAGTTTCCCTTATCTCTAGGATGACAACCTAGAGGTAATATGCGGCACTGAAAGCGGACAGAGCGATAATTGCTGAAAACGCCTAACCGCAAGCAATAGTTCTATATCCGACCCTAGACTGAGATTACATCAAGGAAAAGGACATCGTGGGGTAGAAACAATCTAAACGAATTATCTACAGAACCACCTTAAGCACGAAGCAAGGGATATAAGCTAGTGGATAATGCCACACCTTGTTAGCCAAAATATCGGCAGGAACCAAGATATACGAGGTTATCGCGTTCTCGTATCGCACAATCAGTTCACACAGGTGGAGAGATGAACCCTAAAGAACTACTGACAATTCCGAAAAAGACGAAAAGGCTGAATTACAGAGGGATAAAGGCATATAATCTGATGAAAATGCTCCTCCAAAGCGACAAGAATCAGAATGAGAACCGAAATCTCCGATATAATCCAAAGTTTCTTCATCAGATTTGGTCAAGAATTCCGACAAGGAAAATTAGAAGCCTTTGAAGTAATCATGGCATTAGCCATTAGCCATGCCTATGGATGCTACAACCCAAAGCAGTGGGCAGATTATCTGGGTATTCAACCTCAAAAAATCTATGGGGAAATCTCAAAATGGAGTTTATATAGACTCAAAAAAGTTCTCCTCAAAATGATGGTCTCTCAAGCAGCAGAAGAAATAAAACAAATCAAAAAAAAAGTGCAGCTAGTCAATCAAGAGCTAATATTACATTGGCAGTTGACGACAGTGTAATTGATCGAATAGGAAAACGACTACGTTGCACCTGGAGTTGGTATAGCGGACCTTGGAAAAAAGTCGTAAATGGACAAAATATCTTAGGGATAGTATTAACAATTAATGGGAAAGCTATTCCAATCCATGTATTATTTTGTTCTAAGCAAGGTTGTAAAAATACAGATAAACCAAGCTTATTAATCTCCATGTTAACCAAATTAAAAAAAGAGTTTGATAAGCATGATGTAGATATCACAACTATTCCTATCACTATGGATTCCTGGTATGTTTCTGAGCCTCT